>CAMMHE010000001.1 GCA_946496575.1 uncultured Clostridium sp.
TTTCTAATTATACTAATTTAACAAATCAATTTGATACAAGAATTAGTTTTAGAATCATGTCTGATAATAGTTCGGATATAACAAAGTTGGAAGATGTAGAATTATTAGCTCAAGATATTTCAAGTAAAGAATCTGGAAATGGTGTTTTATATTTATATGAAAGTACATCACATCTTGCATTAGCTTATATTGCATTATATGATTTAATTAGAAATTCAACAAAAAACATTAGTGTTTGTCAAAATTGTGGAAGATACTATTTACAGAGTTCAGGTAAAGAAGTTTATTGTGATTTATTTAATATAGATGGTAGTCCTTCTTGTAAAACATATGCTTCTCGTAAAGCTTATGATAATAAAATAGAAGATGATATTGCTGAATTAACATATAAAAGAGAATATCAAAGAAGAATAACACAAGTGTATCGTGCAGACAAAAAACAAAAAGAACAAATGAAAAAGGACTTTAAAATATGGAAAGATAAAGCAAGAGAGCAATTGAAATTGTATAGAGAAAATAAAATTTCTAAAGAAAAATTTTGTAATTGGATAGAGAAAAATAAATAGTCATAAAAGCATCATACTAAAAATATGATGCTTTTTGTATATTTTTTAAAAATTTTGAAAAAATAAAATAATATTTAGTAAATATATTTACAAGCACTCGTAAAAATGATAAAATTAACGAGTAGTTGTAAAAAGGAGCGAATATATATGAGTGAAAATAAGTTAAAAGAATTCTTAAATGAAAATTATGGTTATATAAAGACTAGAGATTTTGAAAAATTAGGTATTTCTAGACCTTCAATTCAAAGTTATATTGATAAAAAAATAATTAGAAAAGTATCAAGAGGATTGTATATAGATAATAATTTAATAGAAGATGAATTTTATATACTACAGCAAAAATTTTCTAACATCATATTCTCATATAATACAGCATGTTATTTATTAAATTTAAGTGATAGAGCTCCATATAAAATAGATGTTACTACTTTAAATCATAATAATATAGGCGAAGATTTAGAAATTCACTATGTATCAAAAGATAAGTTTAATATCGGAATCACAGAAATAAAAAGTCCATATGGCAATCCGATAAAGGTATATAATGCAGAAAGGTGTATATGTGACTTATTAAAAAATAAAAATGAAGTGGATATAGAATTATATAATAAGATTATTAAAAATTATTTTAAGCAATCTAAAAAAGATTTAGAGACATTAGAAGAATATGCAAAAATATTTAATATACAAGAAAAATTTGAAAACATTATGGAGGTATTAATATAGTGATTGAATATAGTGAATTATTTGAAAAGTCAAAAAATCTTGCAAAAGATTCAGGATTAACACAATTAGAGTTATATCAAAGATTCATGTTTGAAAGAATTTTAGAAAGAATATCTGTATCAAAATACAATGAAAATTTTATATTAAAAGGTGGATTATTATTATCTGCAATGTTAGGAATAAATAGTAGAAGTACTAGAGATATGGATATTTCCATCAAGGGTATTGATGTATCACAAGATAAAATGTTGAAGATTTTAAATGAAATTCTATCAATAGACATTAATGATAAAGTAAAATTCGAGGTTGTGAATATTACAGATATTCGAGCAGATGATGAATATGGTGGGAATAAATATCATTTAGTAGGAAAGTTAGAAAATTTAAAAGTAGCACTAGAAATTGACATTTCAACAGGAGATGAGATTACACCAAAAGAATTAAATTTTGAATATACATCTATTTTTGATAATAAAAAAATCTATATTGGTACATATAATATTGAAACAATACTATCAGAAAAGATTGAAACTATCCTTCGTAGAGGTAAATACAATACAAGAATGAAAGATTATTATGATGTTTACTTCTTTTTGATGAAACTAAAGAAAGACATTAATATAAAAATATTTAAACAAGCATTAAATAATACTTTGAGAAAAAGAGAAGCCTTTGATTATTATAACGATTATAAGCAAATTTTAGATCTGATTGCTGAAGATGATAGAATTACTAATTATTGGAACACATATAAAAAGAAAAATAAATATGCTGAAAATATAGAATTTAAAGACATAGTTAAAATTTTAAAAGAATTTTTAGATAGTATAAACTAATTATATTATAGATTGGAGTAAAAAATGAACGATAAAGAACAGAGCAAAAAAGCAAAAGAATTTGCTGAATTTTGGAAAGGTAAAGGGTATGAAAAAGGTCAAAGCCAAACTTTCTGGCTACAATTATTGAGTGATGTGTTTGGCATAGATAAGCCAAGTGAATTTATTGAATTTGAAGATCAAGTACATATTGATAAAAATACAGGTTTTATTGATGGATATATTCCGTCAACAAAAGTTTTAATTGAACAAAAGAGTATTGATAAAGATTTAAGAAAAGGAATTAGACAATCTGATGGAAGTTTATTAAATCCTTTTCAACAAGCAAAAAAATATATAGCAGAATTACCATTATCAAAACATCCTAAATATGTTATTACATGTAATTTCAAATCTTTTTTAGTATACAATATGGAAAATCCAAGAGGAGAACCAGAAGAAATATTATTAGAAAATTTAGAAAAAGAATATTATAGATTACAATTTTTAGTTGAAACAGGGAATGAACATTTAAAAAGAGAAATGGAAATTTCTATTCAAGCTGGAGAATTGGTTGGGAAATTATATGATGAGATATTAAAACTATATATTAATCCAGAGAATGAAGAAACACTAAAAAGTTTAAATATGCTATGTGTAAGATTAGTATTTTGCCTTTATGCAGAAGATAGTGGAATATTCGGTAAGAGATTAATGTTTCATGATTATTTATCTAGGTTTGAGTCTAGAGATTTAAGGAGAGCATTAATTGATTTATTTAGAGTTCTCGATACAAAAGTTGAAGATAGAGATCCTTATATGGAAGAAGAATTATCTCAATTTCCTTATGTTAATGGTGGATTATTTGCAAATGAAGATATAGAAATTCCAAATTTAAATGAAAATGTAAAAGAACTGTTATTATCAAAAGCAAGTGAAGATTTTGATTGGAGTGAAATTAGCCCAACGATTTTTGGAGCTGTTTTCGAAAGTACATTAAATCCTGAAACAAGAAGAAAGGGTGGAATGCATTACACATCCATAGAAAATATTCATAAAGTAATCGACCCATTGTTTTTAGATGATTTAAAAGAAGAATTGCAAGAGATAAAATACATATCAGTTATAAAAACAAGAAAGAAAAAACTTACAGAATTTCAAGAAAAATTAGCAAGCCTGAAATTTCTTGACCCTGCTTGTGGTAGTGGCAATTTTTTAACAGAGACATATCTCTCTTTGAGAAAATTAGAGAATGAAGTTATATTTGAACTCACAGGTGGACAAATAGGTTTGGCAGACGAGAACTTTTCTCCTATTAAAGTTTCTATAGGACAGTTTTATGGAATAGAAATAAACGATTTTGCTGTAACTGTTGCAAAAACTGCTCTATGGATTGCAGAAAGTCAAATGATGAAGGAAACTGAAAATATTTTACATATAAATTTAGATTTTTTACCTTTAAAATCTTATACAAACATAACAGAAGGAAATGCCTTAAGAATTGACTGGAATGATGTTATACCAAAAGAAGAGTTAAATTATATAATGGGGAATCCACCGTTTGTGGGATCTAAATATTCAAGTGAAATGCAAAAAAGTGATATGGATTATGCCTTTGAAAATAATAAGAATATAAAGTATAGAACATTAGACTATGTTTCATGTTGGTATTATCTGGCTGCCAAATATATAAGAGGTACTCTGATACATGTTGCTTTTGTTTCGACTAATTCAATATCACAAGGAGAACAAACAGAAATATTGTGGAGACCATTATTTAAGTTAGGCATCAAAATAGATTTTGCACATCAAACATTTAGATGGGATAGTGAAGCAAGCATAAAAGCACATGTTCATTGTATTATAATAGGATTTAGTACTTGTGGTAAAGATACTAAATATATTTTTAATGAAAATACAATAAAGAAAGTAAGTAATATAAATGCATATTTAATTGATGCTCCCAATGTATTTATTGCAAGCAGAAACACTCCAATAGAAAACAGAAGAAAAATGATTGCACCTAATAAACCATGTGATTATAATAATTTAAAAATAGAAGAAAACGAATATGATGACTTTGTAAAAAAATGTCCTAATTCAAAAAAATGGATTAAAAGAATGGTAGGGGCACAAGAATTTATTAATAATAAAACAAGATATTGTTTATGGTTAGTAAATTGTTCACCTGAAGAATTAAAATCAATGCCTCAAGTTTTAGATAGGGTAAAAAAGTGTAAAGAAGATAGATTGAAAGCTAATACTGCAGAATCGCTTAAATTAGCTAATACCCCAACTTTATTTAGAGAGCAAATTAATCCAGATTCATATTTATTAATACCATGTGTATCTTCAGAAAGAAGAAAATATATACCGATTGGTTTTTTAGATAAAAATACAATACCTGTTATGGGAACATTAATAATACCTGATGCAAACTTGTATGATTTTGGCATATTAACTTCTAATGTGCATATGGCATGGATGAGAGTTGTAGCTGGTAGACTAAAAAGTGATTACAGATATTCAAAGGATATTGTATATAATAATTTCCCGTGGTGTAATCCAACGGAAGAACAAAAGAAAAAGATAGAAAAAACAGCACAAGCAATACTTGATGCAAGAGCATTATATCCAAATAGTTCTTTAGCAGATTTATATGATGAACTAACAATGCCAAAGGAACTTAGAAAAGCTCATCAGGAAAATGATAAAGCAGTTATGGAAGCTTATGGTTTTGATTGGAAGAGAATGACCGAATCTGATTGTGTGGCTGAACTTATGAAAATGTATGAAAAATTAACACAACATAATTAAAATATTAGCAGGTAAAGGTGGCATATTTAATGGAGAATGATGAAATAGAAGAATTAGCAGTTAATATTATTGAACAAGAGATTTTAAAATATCGTGATTTAAAGTCTGGCATTCCAAAAGGAGACAAAGGAATTTCATGGGATGGACATATAACCGTTTTTGATGGTAAAGGGAGAACAAAAAATAATTTTGAATATAATATAAATGTTCAAGTAAAAGGAAGAATAGTAAAAAAAATAAAAAAAGGCAATACTAAATTTTCTATAGAAAAATCAGATCTTGTAAATTATCAAAAACAAAAAAATGGAACTTTGCTTTTAGTTGTAGACATTATTGATAATCTAAATTATCAAATTTATTATGCTAACTTATTACCTGTTGATTTAAAACAATTACTAGAAAATAATAATAGTAAAGCAAAAAAACCTAAAATAAGTATTTTACTTAAACCTATAAAAGAGTCATCAGTTTCATCGCTACAAAATATATGTAGAAATTTTGCTTTAAATTCAAAAAGACAAATGGGAATACCTATAAAAGATTTGAGTGAATTAAAGAATATTGAAACTATTGAATTTAAAGTTATTTCTGAAAAAGGAAAACTCTTTGATTATATACTTAATAATGATGTATATACATATGCAATACTTAAAGATCAACTAAAAACTATGGTTGCATTGCCTAAAGGTGATTTTATGATGGTTCAAGAAAAAATAGAAAAGAATGTAAAGGTTAAAGATAAGCTATATTATTCTTCATATACATTGACAAGACAGAAAGAACACGAGACTATTACAATTGGAAAGGGCATTGTTTTTGATTTAGACATAAGAAAAATCAATTTTAATTTTAAAGGAACTTTGCAAGATAGAATAACAGATATGGAATTTTTTGTGGATCTAATTAAAAATAGATCAGTAACAATAAATGGAGCTACGTTAGATTTGCCTAAATATAAAAATGACGAAAATGAAGAAAAAAGACTAATAGAAGAATATAATAAGAAAATTAATGACTTGAAAATATTAAGAGATAAGTTTTTAGAACTTAATATAGATTTTAAAGAAGATATTGATAAGTTAGATAAACAAAGTAGAAATAATTTATTACTGTTCAAAAAAATTTTTTGTGATAACATTGTACCAACAAATTTAAATATACAACAAGGTAGAATATCGTTTATAAAAATAGGTAATTGTAATATAGCTATATTAGCACAAAAAAATGAAAATGAAGAATTAAAAATCTATAATTATTTTAGTGAATTAAAAGATATTATTAATATTGTTATAGTAAAAAAAGGAGAAAGACCTTCTCTTAAAAACAGAACAAGTCCATATTTTGTTATGAGTTCTGAAGATATACTGAAATTCTCTAATTTTAATGCTGAGATAGTTTTTAATTCTCTTAATGTTATTCAAAATTTTGAAAGTCAATCTGAATATATAAATGCTTTTATGCTAGAATTATTAAAAGCTTATGATAAAGATAATAAAAGAAAGGATATATTAGACTTATCAGAAAAAATTAATACTTTACTAATACAAAATAAAACTAGTATAACTAACCAATTAAATAAATTTCAAATTATAAGAAGAAAAAGAGATTTAACACAAGAAGAAAAAAATATATTAATAGATTTAAGAGCTAATTTAGAAGAGGATGATAATTTTAATACAAATCAATGTGGGATAGCAATTTTATTAGAAAATAATAATGATTATAAATTTTACTATAATGCTATGGATAAAGATACACAAAAAGAATTTGATACATATCCTATTATTAATTTAATGAATACTAAGAAAGAGGAGTTATAAGTTGCTCCTCTCTACTTTATCTATTTCTATTTTTTTCTTTCTTCTTCTGATTTTTATCTAATTGCCTTTTTTCTTCCTCTAACTTTTGCTGAAGTTCAAATTCCTTAATTTTTTCCAACCTTTTAAAAATGTTATCACAAAGTCTTATTTCTTCAGCAAGTGGTGTAATTTTTTTAGAAATTTCTATAATTTTATTTTCTATAGTTTCCTTTTCATCTTCTGTTTTAGCTCTTTTGTGCTTTCTCCACAAATTCTCTCTTTTACTTTTTAGTGGGTTAATTTTCTCATATGCAGATTTTTGATAAGCAAGTAACTCTTGTTCCGTATTGATATTATTTTTACATACAAATCTAACTTGTCTAGAAAACTCATCCATTTTCTTAATTTCATTTAATAATTTTGGTGTCATTTTCGTTATATTAGATTTTAAGACTTTTTCTGTATTGATTCCAAATAATTTCTCATAATGAAATATTAAATATGAAATAGAGCCTTTATTTTGATAATATTTTTCTTTTAATTTATTATAGCTTTTATAAGTTTTATGAATTAGTAAATATGGCTCTGGAGAATATGAAAATTCAGGCTGTGTTTCTAAAATTCTTTTATAAATATTTTCTTTTGAATATTGATTACCAAATTGTCTTTCAATTCTCGTATTTCTTTTATAAGGTTCTCGCCTAATAGATAATGTATTGTTCTTTTCAGTAACAATATAATCTAAATCCTGTAATATTTTAATAAATTCATTATAATCCCTGGCATTTGTTATTGCATAATCAATACTATCTTTCATTAGTTCTTTATAAAGACTACTTGTAGCAAATTTATTATATCTATCATTTTGATATTTGTGCTTTAATATACTTAATCCATATTCTTCACAAAGCTTATCAGAAGTATTTCTCATTATCGCATAATCTTTTTTGGTATTACAAAATCGTTTACCATCTATAAATGAAACAGAATTTAGTACAAAATGGTTGTGTATATTGCCTGTATTTAAGTGTGTTGTGACAACTACTTGAAATTTGTCTCCCCATATTTCTTCAGCAAGTTTTACTCCAATTTCATGTGCTTGCTCTGCTGTAACTTCTCCTTTTACAAATGATTGATAACCATGATAACATTCTATCCCTCCAGTTTTAAAAAATTGCTTTTTAACATTAGTCATTTCATAGAAGGCTGTATCAGGCATACAATTTATACCTGATACATATAGTTTATTCTCCGTCTTTTCTCCGTTAATTGCATAACCTATTAACCTATCTAATCTGCTTTTAAATTTCCATAGTTTTGTTGTTGCCATGCAAAGTTCCTTTCTTTTGAGGTAGAAGATATACTTGCTCTAAACTTAAAACTAAATCTCGTATTTGCTGTAGTAATGGAGTAAACTTATCTTCTCTCATATAACCTTGATATCTGTTGTAAGTTCTTGCCATTTGATTTAAGTTATTTGCCATACCTCTTAATTGAGATAGAATTTCATAAAATCTTTCATCTGGTTGTTCTTTTAGCTTATAATCTAAAATTATTTTTCTAAAAAATTCTGATTTATTTAATCCAGACTTTTTGGCTTTTTCATCAAAAATTCTTTTTTCATCTTCATTTAAAAATACATTGATTTTTATATTTCTTGTTCTCATTTTTCATCTCGCTTTCTATTTTTTTATTTGGGTTTGGGACTTGTCCCATTCTTATGTGTATTTGTATGCGTGAGTACAAATACGTTGCTTGCATATTCAAGAAATCTAGAAAGTACTCACTTTAAAACTCCTATTTTTTTGAATAAAAAGTAAGCCTCTTTACACCCTAAAAAGAAGATTTTTTTTTCTTCTATTGATTGCATATCAGTATAAATTTCTACTAATTTTGAAAGTGCAAAACATTCTTCATTTGATAAATTTCTATCTTTAATATCTCCTTCTAGAACCCAAACTAGATTCTCATTTTCGTCCATAAATTTATGAAATTCCTTCTGTAATTTTATATATTCTTTATTTGTATTTCTTAAATTTCTTCTAATATCTTCTAAATATTCTTCAAACATATCTTCATATTCTTCATAAAAAGTTTCTATTTTTTCCATAATCATTTCCTCCATTAAACATAAATTAATTCTTTAAATATAATTTCTTCAACACGATTTTTAATATTGTTCATGCTTCTAACCCATTCCATTTGATTAGTTTCTTTCAATTCTTCAGTTATATTTTCTTGCTCCATAAACTGTTTCATTAGCAAATTAAATCTTTTATTTGCTATTTTGTCTGTTTCTAATAAATGACTTCTTAACTTATTATCAAGCCATAAACAAATATATTCTGCTTTCTTATGCTCTAGCAAATATTTCAATCGCAATTTTCCATATTTACCTAGTTCTACTGCTTTTACACTAGCTGAATCAATTAAATTTGGAAAGTAGTAATCGCCTTTTCTTATATATTCAATTCCTGTTTTTTTATCTATAAATCTTTCTTTTAATTCGTCATTTTTCATATCTAACTTCTCCTTTTTCTAATTTTCATATATAAAATTATTGGCATATAAAAAATCTAAATTATCATAATGCCTTTGTTCGTAATTTTGAAAATTATACTTGCCTTTTCCTTTATAGTTATAATTATTATTGTTATAGTTAGGTCGTAAATTTTCCGCGTCATGACTCGTAGATTTTACGACTCTTGAATCGTAATTTTTACGAATCACTTTTATAAGATTTTTATCATGTTCTATTTTTCCTACATATATCAAATTAGGTTTAGTAGATCCTTGTTTTTTCTCATATATTAATTTACATTCTTTTAATTGTTTGAATGCTTTTGTAGCAGTTTTATCTGATAAATTTAGCAATTCTTGAACTTCTTTTCTAGTAAATATTAAAAATACATTTCCTTCTTCATCTAACCAATTATTTTTTATAGATAAAGTTAGCCTATTTAATAGAAATCCATAAAGAATTTTGCTATCTGAATTCAATTTGTCTTTATAATTTTTATTAAAAAACAATTCCATTGGTATTTGATAATATAGATGTTCAAAACATTCATTAGCTTTATATGGGATAAATTCCATAGGCAAGTTCTCCTTTCTTTGTAATATGAAGAACTTTGAAAATATTGATATTTAGCTAAAAATCCTTTTGTTGAAATATTGTTAAAACTTTTTTTGAACTTGAAAAATTTTGTTGAAATTTTTTGTTGAAGAAAATGAGCATATTTTTTAGAATTTTATAGAATGTAAAAAAATTATGCTATTCTTCATTTTTATTGAAAAATAGCATAATTTATAACTTTTGAATTTTTATAAATTCTCTTAAATTCCCTTGAAAAAGGGCAAAAAATGGTCGAGGCGACAGGGATCGAACCTGCGACCTCATGGTCCCAAACCACGCGCGCTACCAACTGCGCTACGCCTCGATTATTAAACACTAATTATAATAACACAGATTTATGACTTTTTCAAGTATTTTATATAAAATTTATATAAAAATATTATTATCATAAAAACACATAATTTTTGAAAAAAATAATATATAATATTTAGCATAAATACACTGGAATATCTGTTAAGTAATTATTCGGAATATTCCACATAATCTTTCCAAATATTTTGCTATAATTTTAATATTAAGAAAGGTTGGAAGATTTATGTTATTACCAGAAGCTATTAAATTAAGAATAATTGAATTATTAGAAGAAAATAATTTATCAGCTTATAAACTTTCATATAAAGGAGGAATTTCACCTTCTAATATTAGTGATGTTCTTAGAGGAAAAGTCACTGAACCAACAGTTTCTACAATCTTACACATTTGTGAAGGTGTAGATATTTCTTTAAAAGACTTTTTTGATTCAAAATTATTTGACGAAGTTGAAGCTGTTGAAAAGAATAGAAAATATTTTAAAAGAAGATAAAACATAAATAGTATTATATAATTTTAATAAGTGGCATGCAGTAATGTCTATAAATAATAATGCTTGTTTCACATATAAAAAAGTTATTTTATATTAATTCAATATAAAATAGCATATTTTTCAAATAAAAGTCAAGAAAATAAATTTTTATAGTTTATAATTTTTTAATCTTTTTTATGGGTTTACATTCTTGTTAATTTATAAATTCCATATTATAATATAAATATATTTATAAATATTATATTTTAAATAATATGAGGGAGGTATAATTATGAATACATATATGAAAATAGCTAGAGATAAATCTGAACAAGGATTTATCAATAAAGAAGGTGGACCATTTGGTGCTATAATAGTAGATAATAATGGAAAAGTAATATCTGATGGAAATAATAAAGTTTTATCTGATTTAGATCCAACAGCACATGCTGAAATAGTAGCAATAAGAAATGCTTGTAAAGTACTTAAAACATATGATTTATCAAATTATATATTATATACATCATGTGAACCTTGCCCTATGTGTTTATCGGCAATAATTTGGGCTAATATAAAAAAAGTATATTATGGTTGTACTAGACAAGATGCCGCTATGATTGGTTTTAGAGATAATGATATATATGAATATTTAGAAGGAAAAAAAGAAAATTTATTGGATTTACAACAAATAGATAGAGATGAATGCATAAAAGTATTTAAGAAATACAAAAGTTCAAATGGAATAATATATTAAAACTGTTTAAATATTTTGATTAATCAATAATAAAATATTAAAAATGCTTGAAAAATAACTTAAATTATTATATAATAATTTAAGTATGTGCCTGTAGTTTAGCTGGATAGAATGGCAGGCTACGAACTTGCAGATCGGGGGTTCGAGTCCCTCCAGGCACACCATTTGTGAAATGGTAGTTCTCAAGCTAATTTGAGAACTTTTTTCTTTTTTTGGTTTTTTTCCTTTAAAAAGTATCGCTTTGCTTGTGTAGACTTACTTTCAGGATTTTTTGTTTTCCCCTGAAATTCCTCAAAATTTACTCTTTCAAATTCTTTTTTCTTTCGTTCTTCTGATACATGAATATAATAAAAGTCAGTTGTTTCAAATTCGGCATGTCCCATTAATTCTCGTAAAACTTCTTTATCCATTCCCTTTTCACTCATTAAAGTTGCAAAAGAATGTCTAAATCCATAAATTGTCATGTGCTCTAGTTTATGCTTTTTAATGAATTCTGTTATCTTTTTAGTTAATCTTTCTGGAACATAAGGTGTACCTATTGTATTTAAAAATACATATTGGTTATTGTTCCATTCTTCACCATATTGTAAGTTATTCATTTTTTCTTTTCTTAAATTTAATAACATTTCTTTTAATCTTGGTGTCATTGGAATATTACGATAACTTTCTGTAGTTTTTAAATCCCCATCAGCCATTATATGACCTGTAATATTCATTTCATCATCATATAAAGTAATATCTTTATAAGCATTTTCTACTCTAATTTTATTTTGATTAAAGTGCACTGATTTCCATTTCAAACCACAACCTTCTTCTGGTCGCATACCAGTTTGTAGTAGTGTTGCAAAAAGTAATGCAAATGGTCTATTATCTTTTTCACATATATCCAACCATACTTTTTGCCTATCTTCTGGTAAATAACATACTTTTGTTACCTTAGCTCTTTTTTTCTTTTGAAACTTTAAATCAAAATTAGGCACTTCTTTTATTAATCCCTTTTTATCTTTTGCATAGGTTAATACTGCTCTAATAAGCAAGAATAAATCTTTTGCTAGTCTAGGTGTTTTCTGTCTTTTTTCATTTATATAGTTTTCTACCAATTCCTTACTGATTTCGCTGACATGATAGTTTTTAAAATCAACCATTACATGATTTTTAATTGTATTTATGTATGTTTCTACAGTTTTTAGGCTAATAGTTTTATTGGTACTAGGATTAACTTGATTCTTTTTCCAATTAAGCCACTCTTTTGCTATATTTGGAAATAAAGTATAATCATCTGCTAATAATTCTACTTTTCTTCTTTGCTTTTCATCATTGAATTCATTAAATTTATTCAATTGATTAGAACATTCATCTGTAAAAACTTTTACATTTGGTATAGTGCTATTTCTTTTTATATCAAAATATAAATCCGTAATTAATTCACCTAATCTTTTTCTTGCCTCTTTCTCTGATCTTGCTGTCCTAGATAGTCTAGGATTTCTATCAACTCCTTCCATTATTGAATTAAGAGCCAATGTTACTCTTGCCTCGTAACTATTTCCTTTTTTTCTTATTGTAACTGTTCCTTTTGGTGCTCTTTGTCTATTTATTTTTTTCATTGTAACTCCTTCCAAAATATAAATAGTTTAAAAGGGCACGAAACTTAATATCAAATACATTGTATCACGTTAAAAATAAGAAATCAGCCCTTTTTTCTAATTATTAATATTCATAGTCATCATACTGCCCACAATTCTCTGCAAACCATTTTGGTAGCATTTCTTTATTAACAATTATTTTTCTTTTAAATTTAACTGCTGGAAACCCATCTAGTTTAACTAATTCCAACATTAGATTTCTTCCAATTCCTAGTATTTTTCTTGCTTCATCTATTGATATTCCTATTTTTTCATTTTCTTCATTTGTTGACATACACATTACCTCCTTTGTAAAAATAGTAAGAGTAAAATTTATACCTTCTACTAGATAAGTTCCAAAATGAGTTATAAAAGGTAAACTTTTTTTCAAAAAAATTAAAATAATTTTTTACTCTTCTATAAGGTAAATGCCCTCGTTTTTCAAAAAAGGGGGAATTTTTAAAAAATTTCTTTAATTTTTTTATTAATTTCACTCTTCACTATGTAAATGCCCATGAAATTCAAAAAAGGTATAATTTTTTAAAAAGATACTAAAATTATTTAAAAAATTGTGATACAATAATTTCGAAAAATAGTAATTTGTTGTTCAAGTAAAAAAGAGATAGATACAGTATCAAAATTCTGCATCTATTTCTTTTTTTACTTCATTTAAAAACTTTTCAGCTGATTTTGAAAATACTTGATATTTTTTCCAAATAACATTTATTTCTAAATCTAATTTTGGATATAATGGTTTAAAATCAAAAACAGAAGAGTTAGAAGTATCAATCAATCCCTCTAACGTCAGTGCATATCCGATATTATTCTTTACCAATATAGAAGCGTTATATACTAAATTATAATAAGTTACTATATTTAATTTATCTAAATCTGTTTTTAACCAATTACTTATTTCACTATTTTTAGAAACTTGTCTTGATACAATTAAAGGCTTATCTGATAAATCTTTTGGAGTTATATAATCTAATTTTGCAAGAGGGCTGTCTTTTCTCATTAAAATACCCCAAATATCTTTTGAAGGTAAAGTTATATAATGATATTTGCTCTTATCAAAAGGGCAAAGAACAATTCCAAAGTCAATAAGACCTTTATCAAGGTTATCTAAAACATCTTCTCCATCATCACTTGAAATATTAAATTGAATGTTAGGATAACTAGTTCGTAATTTTTTTATACATTTAGCGATAATATCAATGTTTTCTGTTTCTGCTGTGCCAAGATAAACACAGCCAGATAGATTATTATTTAAACTACTCATCTCTGTTTCAGTCTTAGTAACCAAATTAATAATTTCTTCTGCTCTTTTTCTAAATAGTATTCCATCTTCAGTTAAGGTAATTTTTTTGGTTCCCCTTATAAAAAGTTGCTTTCCAAATTCTTCTTCTAAATCTTTTAATTGTCTTGAAAGTGTAGGTTGAGATAAATGTAGATATTTAGCAGCACCTAAAATACTTTGTTCTCTTGCAACTGCTAAAAAATATTTTAAAACTCTTATTTCCATTACTTTTTCCTCCTACAATTATTTTAATATAAAGAATATATAACTGTCAAGCATAACAAAGTATAGAAAAGAAGTATTTGCTATATATAATAATTGTTGCTATAATTATTTTGAAAAAGAAAATAGAAAGAGGTGAAAAAACTGTTAGTAAATGAAATTACAGAAAATTTAAAAGATGCAGGATGTAATAACAAACTAATAGAAGAAATTATAAAACTTTATGATACGGGGAAAAAAGAAAAAATTAAAGAAATATTATCAACTCATAGAAAAGAAATATTAGATAATGAACATAAGGCACAAAAACAAATAGATTGTTTAGATTTTTTCTTATATCAAATTGAAAAGGAGGATAAAAGAGATGAGTAAAAAAGGTGTAATCATTGCTATTATTATAATTATTCTAATAATAGGATTATCAATTTTTGTAATATTAAGTAATAAGAAGGAGGAAAATAATATGCAAGAAGCTAATAATCAAAATTATGCAAAGCAAACTGAAAGTAATACAAATGGGCAAGTTCAAAATACAATATTACAAAATCAAGATATGGCACAATCACCTGTTTTTAATTTTGAAACAAGAACAGTAACTTTAAATAGTGGTTATGAAATGCCCCTAAATGGAATAGGAACATACAGTTTAACAGGAGATGAATGTTACAACTCAATCATTAGTGCATTAAATTCAGGAGTAAGACTAATTGATACTGCATATATGTATCACAATGAAGAAGAAATTGGTCGAGCAATTAGAGATTCAGGTGTTCCAAGAGAAGAAATATTTGTTATTACTAAAATATATCCAAGTCAATTTGATGAACCAGAAAGTGCAATAGAAATGGCTTTAGAAAAACTAGATATAGGTTATATAGATATGATGTTACTACATCATCCAGGAGATGGAGATGTTGAAGCCTACAAAGCAATGGAAAAATATGTAGAACAAGGACAAATTCGTTCCATTGGACTTTCTAATTGGTATATAGAAGAATTAGAAGAATTTTTACCACAAGTTGAAACAGTACCAGCGTTAGTTCAAAACGAGATACACCCATATTATCAAGAATTAAATGTTGTACCATACATTCAAAGTAAAGGAATAGTAATGCAAGGTTGGTATCCTTTTGGAGGTAGAGGACATACATCAGAGTTATTAAATGATGAAACAATAGTAGAAATTGCAAATAACCATAATGTAACAGCTGCACAAGTAATTTTAAGATGGAATTTGCAAAGAGGAATTGTTGTAATTCCTGGTTCAAGTAATCCAGACCATATAAAAGAAAATACAGAAATATATCATTTTGAGCTAACTGATGAAGAAATGCAAAAAATGGAAAGTTTAAATAGAGATGAAAAACACGATTGGTATTAAAATATTTATTTTTGTAAGATTATATTAATAAAATTAATTATGAAAGAAGGTATATTTATGGAGGAAAAATTAAAATTAGTTCAAGAATGGGATAAAACATTCCCTAAAAGTGAAAAAGTAAATCATAGAAAGGTAAATTTTTCTAACCGTTATGGAATAACATTAGTAGCCGATTTATATGAGCCAAAGGATATAGAAGGAAAACTACCTGCAATAGCAGTATGTGGACCTTTTGGAGCAGTAAAAGAACAATGTTCAGGTTTATATGCACAAACTATGGCAGAAAGAGGTTTTTTAAGTATTGCATTTGATCCATCATATACAGGAGAAAGTACAGGAACTCCTAGATATATGGCAAGCCCTGATATAAACACAGAAGATTTCCAAGCAGCAGTTGATTTTTTATCAGTTCAAGAAAATGTTGATTCGGAAAAGATAGGAATTATTGGAATATGTGGATGGGGAGGAATGGCTTTAAATGTAGCAGCACTAGACACAAGAATAAAAGCAACAGTTACATCAACTATGTATGATATGTCAAGAGTTAATGCAAATGCTTATTTTGATGAAGATGATAATGAAGAAGCTCGTTATCAAACCAAAAAGGCATTAAATGCACAAAGAATAATAGATTATAAAACAGGTTCTTATGAAAGAGCAGGAGGATGTATGGAATTGCCAGTTCCAGAAGACGCACCTTTTTTTGTTAAAGATTATAGTGAATATTATAAAGGAAGAGCTTATCATAAAAGAAGTTTAAATTCTAATGAAGGTTGGAATAAAATAGGTTGTATGTCATTTATAAATCAACCAATTTTAAAATATTCCAATGAAATTAGAAGTGCAGTTTTTATGATACATGGAGAAAAGGCACATTCTTGCTATTTTAGTAAAGATGCTTATAAGGATATGATAAAAGATAGTAAATACACAGATAATAAAGAACTTATGATTATTCCAAATGCCGTTCATACAGATTTATATGATAATTTAGATATAATTCCATTTGATAAAATAGTAGAATTTTTCAAAACAAATCTTTCAATTTAGTATTAGCATTAAAAATAAAAGAAAAGAAAAGAGGTATATTATGGATAAAAAAATAATAATTGCAATTATAATAATTCTTATTATAATATTAGGAATAGTTGCAGTAGTATTTTTACAAAGTAATAGCACAAACACTTTAAATACAAATGAACAAAATAGTAATAGAGAATCTAGTAATATGAATAATCAAAATTTACAAGTTATAGAAAATGAGAATAAGAATATGGATAATAATACAGAAGGAGCAGTAAGAAGTGCCGTTGTATATTTTTCAGCAACTGGAACTACAAAAAATGTTGCAGAAACTATTAGTAAAGCAACAAATAGTGATATAGTTGAAATAATACCAAAAGAAAAATATACTAGCGAAGATTTAAGTTATAACAATGATAATTGTAGGGCAAATCAAGAGCAGAATGATAAAAATGCTAGACCAGAAATTCAAAATACAATAAATATAGATGATTATGATACGATTTATTTAGGTTATCCTATTTGGTGGGGTACAGCACCTAAAATTATTTTGAGTTTATTAGATAGTTATAATTTTAACGGGAAAACAGTAATTCCATTTTGTACTTCAGGATCAACTGGAATATCACAAAGTGAAAATGATTTAAGGAGATACAATAGTAATATAAATTGGTTAGAAGGAAGAAGATTTAATAGTTCTGTAACAGAAAATGAAATAACAAAATGGATTGAAACATTAGAACTATAATCGTCCATACAAATTACAATTTTTATGGGAGTGTATCATATTGATATACTCCCAATTTTGAATTATCGACATACACACTCCAATATTAAACTTACTGCATCTGAAAATCCGTATTTTATAAAATTTTTCGTTTTCATAAGCCCCAATGATATTAATTTTGTCAATATAACTGTCTAAGCTGTTTCTAACTTTTTCTAGGTTATTAGAAGAATTTAACAAATCTTCTAATAGTTTAAATAGTTTCTCATAGCTATCATTATTTTTAGTCAAATTTCTAATTTTTTCTTTATCCTTTTCATTTAAAGCATATAAATTTTCTTCTCTACTCTCAAATAATGCAGTTAGAACACTTTCCACTTTATCATATTTATTTGACATTTATACTACCTCCAATATAATTTTTCTTGTAGTATAACGTGCTCTTTTTGGTTTGTCAGCCCATTTTTGCAAATTTGTTAAAAATTTTTCAAGAAAATATGTCAATTTGAATAACTTACATTTACAATTGTTCTTAAATATAAAAGAACATAAGTACAAATGTAAAAAATATTCTAAATTGTGCAGGAATTATCTGCACAATTTAATTATCTTATATATTTCCATAAATATTTATCTGTACTTAGTAATTTAGATTCATATTTTGTTAAAATACATCATAAGGATAACCCTTTTCTATGTATATTTCCGTTAGTTCCATTTTATATTGTTCGAGCAGCTCCAAATATTTATGTTTAAAACAACTCTTACATAACCATTCAATAGCTTCTTTAGAAATTTTAGCTTTTCCATTTTCATAATATTTATAACAACCATCTGTAGCTTTATTCATTTTTATAATACCATTTTTTATAGTTCTAGGAACTCTCTTAAAATAATCTGGTAATTCATATACAAACATATCATTATTCCAAAAATTTTTAGTAGTAACTTTTAGTAAATCTTCATATAGTCTAATTCTCATATTAAAAAAATCTATATCAGTATCTACAATATTTTTTTCTGTTTGAAAATATACATTTATTAACCAATAAAATCCTTCAATTAAAATATAATTTCTATATTTATTAAATCTATATTTTTGTTGTTTCCATCTACAAGTAGGATGTTTTTTATTCATAATAGTTGCAGCTTGTCTTAAATCTTTATGAGTTATTTCTTTTCCACCTTTTGTTTTTATACCTATCAAATTTAATTTATATAATACTCTATCATAAGACATAAAAATTTTTTCTAGTTCTGTTTGTGAATCTGTAATCATAATACCACCTTATCTATAATTTCAATTTTAATTCTTAATACTAGCGAAGCGAAGTATTAAGAAAGAGCAAAATTTCATTTTGCGATCGAATATTATGGCATTTTCTTTATGCCTAATATTCGCCAGCATGGTGCTTTGGCACCTGTTTTACTGTTTAGGGAAAAATCCCTAAAACCCTTTTTGCTCTCCGAGGGAATATTTTTATATCAAAATTTATTAAAAAATTGCTTGAAATTTTAACTTTTGTATTGAAATTTTTATCAATTTTTTATTTTTGTGTGTGATATTATTTATTATTTTTCTTTATTATTATTTGTGTGAAATTTTTTAACATACTGTGCTTGAATTTTTAAATTTCTAGTTGTTCAAATTTTCGACTACTGGAAATTTCAATACTTTCATCGGTCTATTTTTTTAATTAAATTTTCGTTCATGTGTGTTATTATTTATTAATTTTCTTATTATTATTTGTATAAAATTTTTTAACATACTGTATGTTATCTCATAGTTTTCTTGTCGGTCATCTCATCACCTACTGAACTTTTCAATGCTTTCATTAGATTTATTTCATTAATTTTATAATAAGTTTTTGGAGGAATGTCTATGTATTTTATCTCTAAAATGTTAGCACTTTCTAATATAGAACTTGCTTTTCTTTGCTTATATGGTGTTAATTTTGTATTACTTTCTATGCTATCTTTTGTCGCAAAAAAGAAACCATTTTTTAATTGATTTCTTTTCTTAAAATAATTATATCTACCATATAATTCTCCTAACATAATAGCAGAATTAATTCCAAATTTATTTATAATATTTCTATTTGCAATAATAAAATTTGATTGAATTATATTTGCATTTTCCATATTCTAAATACTCCTTATTTTCTCTTCTAATGCTATATTGAGGCTATTTATTTTTTCCTCTGAACATCAAAAAAGTTTCCCCTTATCTTTTAAAATAAATATTGATATTAAGTTTTCCCCCGAAGAAAAAATATTTTCCCCTTATTTCCCCTTAAATAGGAAATTTTAATAAACTATTTTTATTTTTCTTAAATTTATTTAATTTATTGTAAATATTTTACAAAATCTTAAAGTTTAGTAATATCAATATTTATAAAAGATAATCTTAGAAAATTGGAAGTTTCAAAAGATAGAACTTTTTAATTGGCTGTTCGGCTACGAACTTGCAGATCGGGGGTTCGAGTCCCTCCAGGCACACCAAAATATAAACCTCTATTGTGCTATAACAAGCACATATAGAGGTTCTATTTTATATCATTCTATTGTATTTTTTAATTCATTATAGTCAATCCCCAATACAGTGAACAAACCAATCAATTCAAAATCCTTTATAAGCATTATACCCTTTTCCATTTTATTTAATTCAGTAGGGTTAATATAAACTGCATGTAATTCCAATCTTCTACAAACTTCAGCTTTAGAAAGGTTATTTTTTTCCCTGTATTCATTTATTATATAACCTATCACATTATTTTTATTCTCATATTTTTTCAAAAAAATTCCCCCTATTATACCAAATATTACTACTATTATTACAATGATAAATGAAAGACTATTAAAATTTATTTTAATAATTATTTAGACTATTTTCTATATAGTCAAGAACATGCAAAACTTTTTTGTTATCTGCCTCTAGATAAAAAAAGTTTGAACCTTCTGAAGATTTTACAACCGTTACATTAATATTACCGATAATTTCTCCACTTAAACCATTCATTAATAACACCTCTTTTCTTATGTACTGTAAAAAGTATAGCAAAAAATATATGCATAAAACTATAAAATTATATAAATCAAATAAAAAAGTATATATATAAATTAAATAATATATTTATAACGATTTATAAAAACAATTAGAAAATTATAATTCAGTAGATTATTGAAATCTAGCTAAAATATGATATACTCGTTAGCAAGAAAGGATAAACAATTATGGAACAAAAAATGGAAGAAAAGATTATTATAGCTAAATTAGAAGATAAAATTAAACGATGTATAATTAAAAATAAAATAGAAAATACAGAGTTTTTAAATTTATATCAAAAAAAAATTATCCAGCAAAAATTAAATGAACTTAAATTTAAAAATTATATATTTAATGGAGGATTTGAAGAAGCTGAAAATCAAATTCTTGTATTATATCCAGAAAAATTATCTAAAGAAATAGTAGAGAGACATATCCACAAAGTAATTAAAGCTTTACAAATAGACTTACCAAATGAAGTATATGGAAAATACCAACATAAAGATTACCTATCTACTGTAATGAAAATAGGGCTTGAAAGAGAAAGAATAGGTGATATTATAGTATATCAGGACAAAGCATATATTATAGTATTAAATGAAAATGCTGAATATATAAAAAATTCTTTACAAGAATTTATAAAATTCAAAAAAGCGAAAATTGAAATAACTGACGTAAATCAAATAAAATCAAAAAGTCCCGAATTAAAAGAGATAGAAATTCATATAAGTTCAAATAGATTAGATTGTATAGTAGCTGAAATAGCAAGAGTATCTAGAAGTAAAGCGGAACAACTAATAAAAGATGAAAAAGTGTCTATAAATTGTAAATTTGAATGTAAAAATACTAAACAAATTAGCAAAAAAGATATACTTATAATTAGAGGAAGTGGGAAATATATCATAAGTGAAATATATGGCAATAATAAAACTAAAAAAATAATAGTAAAATTACATAAATATATATAAATTTTACAAAACATTAAAAATCATTTATGAAATTTTTGATAATATCATAAACTTTATCAATAGGTAAACCTACTATAGAATAATAATTGCCATCAATGTGATCTATAAACTTACCAAATTCATCTTGAATTGCATACGCACCAGCCTTATCAAAAGCTTTGCCAGTAGAAATCCATTGATCTATCTCATTTTTTGACATATCTTTAATATGAACATTAGAGATACTATAATCTAAAAACTCATTGTAAGTATTTGAAGATTCAACTAAAATTGCAATACCAGTACAAACTTTATGACTTGAATTTTTCAATTCATTTAACATTTTTACAGCATTTTCTTTATTGTTGGGTTTTCCTAATTTTTTCTTTCCTTTATATACTAAAGTATCAGCACCAATTATTATTCTATCACCTGAAGTTTTATCAAAAACAGCTCTTGCCTTAATAAAAGCAAGATTTTTGGCTTGTTCTTCCATTGATAAATCATCCTCTAATAATTCATTAACATTACTTACCATTACTTCATAATTAATATTTAGCAAGTCCATTAATTCACGTCTTCTTGGAGATTTTGAGGCTAAAATTATCTTCATTATAATACCTCCGTAAATTTGATTTTATATAAAATATTATAACACAAAGATTAAAACACTGTAAATATATTTTAATATTTTAACATTTTAAACTGTAAGCTATCATTTCTTACTTAAAGTAATAGAAATATCTTTGGTGATTTTTCCTCGTGATATATTTAAGACTACAGTATCGTTAGGTTTTTTAGTATAAATATAAGCTCTTAAATCATTCATTGTAGTAAGCGAAAATCCATCTATAGAATTGATAATATCCCCTTCACGTAAAGTACTTGAAGCAGCAGGTCCAGTAGTAGAAATTTGTGCAACATATATTCCACTAGTAAAATTTTTAGAAGAAGTAGTTAGATAAGGAATTACATTAGAATCATAGGCCAAAATTCCAAGCGAAGCCTCATCAAAACCACCAACTTTTATAAAACTATCAATTACCGGCTTTATTACATTAATAGGTACAGCAAAACCAATGCCTTCAGCAGAAGTAATTTTTACTGTATTTATGCCTATTACATTACCATTAGATAATAAAAGAGGTCCACCACTATTCCCAGGATTAATAGTAGCATCAGTTTGTATTAAGTCTGTCATATAAGAAACAGTATCATTTTCTTCAAGCTTTATTGTTCGATTAATAGCACTAATAATTCCAGAAGTAACAGTTCGTTGAAATTCAAAACCTATAGGATTTCCAATTGCAAAGACAAATTCACCAGCTTTTACTGAACTAGAATCTCCAAAAGTAACAGGAGTTAGTGAATCAGCATTTATTTTACATATAGATAAATCTAAATTAGTATCAGACCATACAACCTTTCCATCATAAGTATTACCATTTGATAATGTAATATAGCATGAACTATATTTTTCACCAGTAACATGACTATTACTTAAAATATAGCCATTACTAGATACAATTATGCCAGTACCAATACCAAGCTCTGAATCAAAATTATTAGAAAAAATTGAATTACTAGTATTTTTTAATTTAGAAATTCCAACAACAGATTCAGAAACTTTTTCAATCATGTCAGAAACTGATACACTTTTCTCAATAACTTCTTCAACTGATTGGGAATAAAAGTTGGAATCTAGTGCTTGAGTGTTATATTCACTATTAGGATAAACAACTATAAAATTCATATATACATAATATAATCCAAAATATAATAAAAATATAAAAAAAATAATCAAAATAAAAATTTTAAAACCTTTTTTATGCTTACTTTTCACATTATCACCATATATATTTTTCACTATAAAAAACAATTTAAACATTAAAATAAAAAATAATTAATGTATACGAAAATTGTCGAAAAGTAAAATAAATTTGCTTTTAGTACTTGCAAGTGATATAATCTAATATGTAATATTATATAATAAAAGGTGAAACAAAAATGTTTGAATTAACTAATCCTCAAAAAAGTATCTGGCTTATGGAACAATTTTACAGAGAAACAAACATCAACAACATTTGTGCAACACTGACTATTAATAAGGATGTTGATTTTGAAAAATTGAATAAAGCAATAAATATATTTATTCAAAATAATAAAAGTTTTGGACTAAATTTTCAAATAAAAAAAGGAAGCATAAGGCAGTACTTTACTCAAATGGAAGAAATTCAGTTTGAAGTTATGCTATTGAAAAATAAATCAGAAGTAAGAAAAGAAGCAGAGAAAACTGCAGAAGAAATATTTAAGATTGATGAAAAAAGGCTTTTCAAATTCAAGTTATTTAAATTAGAAAATAATTATGGGGGATTTATAATATTAACTCACCATATTATTTCTGATGCGGCTACAATGTCAATAATTGGAAGAGAAATAGTAGAAATTTATACCAAACTTATTGATGGGGAAGAAATATCTCCAAAAGAATATTCATACGAACAGTTTATCAATGATGAAAAAGATTATTTACAAAGCCAAAAATTTTTAAAAGACAAGCAATATTGGACAGAAATGTTTAATACTGTTCCTGAAGTGGCAACAATACCAAGTTCAAAAAACACCTTACAATCTAGTTTTACTGGTAAATCTACAAGAAAACAATTTATAATCAATAATAATTTACTAATGAAAATCATAAAATTTTGTAATCAAAATAAAGTATCAAATTTTAATTTCTTTATGGCTGTATATGCTATATATCTAGGAAGAATAAGCAATTTAGAAGATTTCGTTATAGGAACACCTATACTAAATAGAGCAAATTTCAAAGAAAAACATACTACAGGTATGTTCATTAATACAGCACCCCTACGAATAAAAATAGAAAATAATGTAAGTTTTATAGATTTTGTTAAAAGTATAGCACAAGATTCTCTAGCAATGTTTAGACACCAAAAATATCCATATCAAATGCTATTAGAAGAATTAAGAAAAAAAGATAGTTCATTACCATTATTGTACGATGTAATGTTATCATATCAAATTACAAAAGCAAATGATAGAAATTCTGAAATTCCATATGAAGTAGAATGGATTCCTTCAACTACTATATCAAATAGTATTTATATTCATTTGCATGATAATGACGATGAAGGTACTTTAAATATAGATTATGATTATCAAGTGGAAAAGTATGAAGAACAAGATATAGAAAATATGCATGAAAGGATCTTATATATTATAGATCAAATTTTAAAAAATGAAAATTGCCCTTTACACGACATAGAAATTGTAACAGAAAGAGAAAAAAATATATTACTATATGAATTTAATAATACGAAATCAGAATACGAAAAAGATAAAACAGTAGCAGAATTATTTGAAGAACAAGTAAATAGAACACCAGATGATATTGCTGTTGTATATGGAAATCAACAAATTACATATAAAGAGTTAAACGAAAGGGCTAATAGTTTTGCTCATTATTTAAGCAAGCAAGGAGTCAAAAAACAAGATATTATTCCAGTTCTATTAAATAGAGACATTAATTTAATAATTTCTATGATATCTATAATAAAAATAGGTGCTATATACTTACCAATATCTCTAGAAAATCCTAAAGAAAGAATAGAATATATAATAAAAGACTGTGAATCAAAAATCATTGTAACAAATAAAATAAATAATATGCAATTTGAAGGTATTAACCCAATATATGTTGAAAAATTTCAATATGAAAAATATTCTAGAGAAAACATAAAAATAAAAAATAATGCAAGAGATATTATATATATTATTTATACATCTGGATCCACTGGAAAACCAAAAGGCGTAAAAATAACAAATAAAAATTTACATAATTTTATAAATGCATTTACACAATATTTTGGAGGAGTAAGTAATAAAGATAGTTGCTTGTCATCAACAAATATAGGATTTGATGTAAATATTTTTGAAATTTTTATAGCTCTACTTAATGGTGCCAAACTATATCTGTACCAAGATAATTCTATTAGTGATATTTTTGAATATTGCAATAATATTATAAAAAACAAAATTACATTATTATATATACCACCTAATATACTAGAAAGTGTATACAACATTTTATCTAAACAAAAAAACATAAATATGAGTAAACTTTTAATTGGAGTAGAGCCAATTAAAAGTGATATAATAAAAAAATATTATAAATTAAATCCATATATGAAAATAGTTAATGCATATGGACCAACTGAAACTACTATTTGTGCTACAGCAAATCCATTAGGAAAACAGATGTTAGACAAATATAACATTATTCCAATTGGAAGACCTATAAAAAATTTAAAAGTATTAATTTTGGATAAAAACCTTCAATTAGTACCAATAGGTACAAAAGGAGAGTTATATATTACAGGAGATGGAGTTGGAGAAGGATATCTTAATAATAAGGAAAAAAATGACCAAAGTTTTGTACAAATTTACAAATTTTTAGGATCTCAAATAGCATATAAGACAGGTGATTTAGTAAAATGGAACCAAGATGGTACAATTAGTTTTATTCGGAAGAGAAGATAATCAAGTAAAAGTGAATGGACATAGAATTGAACTTGGAGAGATTGAACAATGCATATATAAATATCCGAATATAGAAAAAGCAGTAGTAGTATTTAATAATAAAAAAATTATTGCTTATTATACATCTAGAGATGTAATTGAAGTTAGAAAATTGAAAGAATTTATTGAAAAAATGTTACCATTTTATTTTATGCCAAATCATTTTATACAAGTTAAAAAGTTTGAATTAACACAAAATGGTAAAATCAATACAAAGTTATTGCAAAATATAGTAAACACGCAAAAAAAGTTTAAAAAACCTACAAATCTTTTGGAAAATAAAATAAAACTAGTTTACGAAGAAATACTTGAACAAAAGAAAATTAGTATAGATGATAACTTTTTTGATTTAGGAGGAGACTCATTATTAGCTATAAAATTATCTACAAAAATTTACGAAGAATTAGGAATACAAATAGGCATAAAGTATTTATTTGATAATCCAACAGTACAAGAATTAGCACAATTAATCAATAACTTGCAACAAACAAAAGCAAATACCAAAATAAAAAAAATAAATAAAAGAAAATATTATCCAACTTCATCAGCTCAAAAAAGAATTTATTATGCAAGTCAGATAGATGGTAAAAATTCAATATTATACAATATTGCAGGAGGATTAATATTAGATAAAAAACCAGATATTGAAAGATTAAATAGAAGTTTTAATGAGTTAATAAAACAAAATGAATCATTACGAACTTATTTTGAAGTAGAAGATGGAGAAATTGTGCAGAAAATAAAAGACGACATTAATTTTGAAATAGAAAATGAAAAAACAAATCATTCAAATATAAATTTTATTGCAGAAAAATTTATTAGACCATTTGATTTATCAAAAGCACCATTAATTAGGGCAAAAATTACGGAATTAAGAAATGGTAAAACATTATTATTAATAGATATGCACCATATTATTAGTGATGGGGAGACAATCAAAATAATTGCCAAAGAAATTTCGGATTTATATAATGGAAAGAAGATAGAAAACAAAGAAATAGACTATAAAGATTTTTCAGTATGGGAAAATAAAATGCAATTTAAAAAAGCAGAGAAATATTGGATGTCAGTATATAAAGATGAGCTACCTGTATTGGAATTTCCAACAAATTATTCTAGAACATCGGTACAAAGTTTTGAAGGAAAATCTTTAATTAAAAAGTTAGGAGAGGATATTGTTTATAAAATAGATGATATTTGTAGACAATTAAATGTTACCCCATACATGTTATTAATATCTATATATTATATTCTATTATCAGAATATGCAGCGACAAATGATATAGTTATAGGAACTCCAGTGATTGGTAGAGAAAATCCACAATTGCAAAATATAATAGGAATGTTTGTAAATACATTAGCAATACGTAATAAAATAGATCAAAATGCTAAATTTAGTGAATTTGTAGCAAGTGTAAAAGAAAATTGTTTGAAAGCATTTGAAAATCAGGAATATCCATTAGACAGATTGATAAAAAAATTAGATATTCAAAAAGATACTAGTAGAAATGCACTTTTTGATGTCCTATTTACATATCAAAATCATGGTTATCCAGTAATTAACTTTAATGATATAAGAGCACAGTATTATATACCTGAAACTCATATATCAAAATTTGATCTATCAATAGAAGCGATAATGCAAGAAAAAGAACTATCGTTAAGATTTGAATATTGTACAAAACTATTTAATGATGATTTTATTAATAAATTAGCTAAACACTATATAAGTATATTAAAATTAGTACTAAAAAATGTAGATATACAAATTTCTAATATAGATATGATTTCTAGAGAAGAAAAGCATCAAATTATACATGAAATGAATAATACTCAAACTGTATACGAAAAAGACAAAACAGTAGCAGAATTATTTGAAGAACAAGCAGAAAAAGTAGCAAATAAAACAGCAGTTGTATTTAAAGGCGAGAAATTGACATATAAACAATTAAACGAAAAATGCAATCAATTAGCAAATTATATGATTAATGAAATGAAAATAAAAAAACAAGATAAAGTAGCCGTATTCGTAAAAAAATCATTTGAAAGTATAATAGCAATAATTGCAACAATAAAGGCAGGAGCAATATTTGTACCAATTGATATAGAATATCCAGAGGAAAGAATAAAATATATATTAGAAGACTGTAAAGCAAAGTTAATTTTAACTTTAGAAGAATTTAAAGAAAAAATAAAATTAGAAGTTCCAAAAATAACAATAGATTTAAAAAGTGATATATATAAATGTGAAGAAAATAAAAATCCAGAAAATAAAATATCACCAGAAGATTTAATATATATAATGTATACATCAGGTTCAACAGGAAAACCAAAAGGAGTAATGGTAAAACATAGAAATGTAGTAAGATTAGTTCGAAACACCAATTATATAGATTTCTCAAAATGTAGTAGGATATTGCAAACAGGATCAATAGTATTTGATGCATGTACTTTTGAGATATGGGGAGCGTTATTAAATGGACTTAGTTTATATATCATAAAAAAAGATGAATTACTTGACACAAATATATTAAAAGAATACTTAATTAATAATAAAATTGATACATTATGGTTAACAGCACCATTATTTAATCAATTATGTGAAGAAAATCCTAGAATGTTTTCAAAAGTAAAATACTTATTAACAGGAGGAGATGTTTTATCACCAAAACATATAAATATGGTAATAGAAGCAAATCCAGAATTAACAGTTATAAATGGATATGGACCAACAGAAAATACAACTTTCTCATGTTGTTTTACAATAGACAGAAAATATGAAACAAGTATACCAATAGGAAAGCCAATTGCTAATTCAACAGCATATGTAGTTTCGAAGAACGGAAAAATTCAACCTAAAGGAGTACCGGGAGAATTATGGGTTGGAGGAGATGGAGTAAGTAAAGGATATTTAAATCAGAAAGAATTAACAAACGAAAAATTCATAAAAAACCCATTTGGAACAGGAAAGATATATAAAACAGGAGATTTAGTAAAAGTATTACCAGATGGAAATATAGAATTTATAGGAAGGATAGACAATCAAGTAAAGATAAGAGGATTTAGAGTAGAACTATCAGGAATAGAAAATGTAATAAAAAAATATCCAGACATCTTAAAATTATATACATTAGTCAAAGAAATAAATGGAAGCAAGATATTAATAACATATTTTACAGCAAGCAAAAAAATAAACATACAAGATATAACATTATATTTACAAGAAAGACTGCCATCATATATGATACCGCAATATATAGTTCAATTAGATAAATTACCATTAACAATAAATGGAAAAGTTGATAAAATGTTATTACCAATTCCTCAAATGTATACCAAAAATAAATATATACCACCAGAAAATAAAATACAAGAACAATTATGTGATATATGGTGTAAATTATTTAATATGAAGAGGGTTAGTATATTAGACAATTTCTTTGAATTAGGAGGAGATTCACTATTAGCTATAAGGTTACAAACAGAAGCATTAAAGCTAAATATAAATATTAATTATAGTGATATATTTGAATATCAAACAATAAAGAGCTTATCAGAAAAAAAACAAAATAAAAAATTATACCAAATAGAACCTGACTACGATTATTCAAAGATAAATGAATTATTAAAAATAAATAATATTTCTAATATAGATGAAGAATCACAAGATAGACAACTTGGAAATCTGTTATTATTTGGAGCAACTGGTTTTTTAGGAACACATATATTAGATGAATATTTATCAAATAATGATGGGAAAATATATTGCCTTGTAAGAAGAAAAAATAATGAGGATTCAGAAGAAAGATTAAAAAATACTTTAAGATTTTACTTTGATAATAAATATGATAACGAATTTGGAAAAAGAATATTTGTTGTGTATGGAGATATAACTAAACAACAATTTGGATTAAACCAAGAAGAATATAATCAATTAGGAGAAAAAATAGACATAGTTATTAATAGTGCAGCATTAGTAAAACATTTCGGCGATTTTAAAACATTTAATAGCATAAATGTTATTGGAACAAAAAATATAATAAAATATTGTAAAGATTTTAATAAAAAATTATATCATATTTCAACAATGAGTGTAGCAGGAATTAGTAATATAGATGAAGAAATAGAAAATGATGATGAAAGAATAGTATTTGGAGAAGATAAACTTTATGTAGGACAAAATTTAAATAATGCATATGTATATACTAAATTCCAAGCAGAAAAAGAAATACTTGAAAATATGCAAAATGGATTGAAAGCATGTATTTTAAGATTAGGAAATATATTTAGTAGAATCAGTGATGGTAAATTCCAAATTAATATATCTGAAAATGCATATGCAAATAGGATTAAATCTATTTTAAAGTTAGGAGTAATTCAAAAAAGGTTTTTAAATCATGCACTAGAATTTACGCCTGTAGATTCAGCTGCAAAGGCGATTTTGACTATAGCAAGGCATGATACTAAATTCAGTGTATTACATATATTTAATACTAATTTAATAAATTTTCCTAATATAGTTGCAATTTTAAATAATTTAGGATATCATTTAGAACTAGTAAATGACGAAGAATTTGCCAATAAAGTAAAAGAATTTTTAAAAGACGAAAAATTAAAAAGTAAAATATCAGGAATAATTCCAGATTTAAATAAAAATAAAACTTTGTCTATAGTTGCAAGAACACTACCAAATGCATACTTTACAACATTATATTTAAAATCTATAGGATTTATATGGCCTGAAATAAACGAAAAATATGTAGAACAATTTTTACAGTACTTCAATAAAATTGGATACATGGAATAGGAGAAATATATGTTAACAAATGTCACAGAACTTACAGCATTAATTATATCATTAATTGCTTGTGTAATAATATTAATAGTAATCAAACTAAAAATCGCAAAAAGCCAAATGAAAACTGCATGGATATTTGTATATACTTGTATGATAATAATGTGTATTGGAACAATAGCCCAAATAACATTATCAAAATTATTAAATATAGACCCAATATATTTTGAATATTTTACATATATTGGAAATAGCTTTTTATCAGTAGCATTTCTTTTTGCAGCTATGATATTTGCAAATACTAAAATTACATTTAAGAAAAGATACATATTACTATTTTGTATACCAATAATTTCACTGTTAGTTCTGTGGACTAATGATATACATCATCTATTTTATATTAATTATTCAATTTTTGCATCTAAAACTACATATGGACCATTTTTATACATTTATAATGCTTATACATTATTATTATTGGCAATTAGTATAATATATTTATTACAATATTCAATTAAAAATTCGGGTATTTTTTCAAAACAAGCTATAATGGTTATAATAGCAGCAATAATACCAATTAGTATAAATGTATTGTCAATTTTTAAAATATTAGAATTTACTATATACATAACACCTATAAGTTTTGCTATAACAATTATTTTGTTAACTTTTGCAATATTTAAATTTAAATTTTTAAATATAGTACCAATAGCATTACAAAAAATAGTAGATAAAATTTCAGATGGATATCTTGTCTTAAATGAAGAAAATCTAGTAACAGATTTTAATAGAAGTTTATTAACGACATTTAATATAAAATCTATTGATATAAGAAATAAAAACATATTTGAATTAATAGAAGAATACCAAATAAATAAAGAAACAATCAAAATGGCATTAGAAAATGTAAAGAAATCTGATACAACAGAAACATTTGAGAAAAAAATAGATAAAATAAAAAAATATTTTACAATAGAAATAAATGCAATTAGACAAAAAGAGCAATTTTTAGGAACACTAATATTATTAAAAGATATTACGCAACATAAAGAAGACATGATAATAATAAAAAGAAATCAAGATATGCTTGTTGAGAAAGAGCGTTTATCAACTTTAGGACAAATGATTGGTGGAATAGCACATAACTTAAAGACACCGATAATGTCAATATCAGGAGCAACAGAAGCACTGTCAGATTTAATACAGGAATACAATTTGTCAATAGATAATCCACAAGTAAATTCAGAAGATCATCATGGAATAGCAAAAGATATGAGTCTTTGGATTGAAAAAATAAAAAATTATTTAGAATACATGTCAGATGTAATAACTGCAGTTAAAGGGCAAGCAGTAAATTTTTCAGAAGAACAGGATGGAACATTTACAGTTTCAGAATTAGTAAAATATGTAACTATATTAATGAAACATGAGTTAAATAGTGCAATTGTATATTTAAATACAGAAATAAATTGTGACGAAAAATTAGAACTGCAAGGAAACTTAAATAGTTTAGTTCAAGTAATAGATAATATGATTTCAAATGCTATACAAGCATATAATGGAGAACCTAAAAAAACAATAGATATGATAATAAACAAAGAAAAGAATAAAATAATAATTTCTATAAAAGATTATGGTCCAGGATTACCTGAAGAAGTAAAAGAAAAATTATTTAAAGAGATGGTAACAACAAAAGGTAAAAATGGTACAGGACTTGGATTATATATGTCATATTCTAATATAAAAGCTCATTTTCAAGGAGACATAAGTGTAGAAACAGAAAAAGGAAAAGGAACTACTTTCAATATAATATTACCTATGAATGAATAATAATTAATATTTTTATAAAGAATAACTGATAAATATTTAATTTTTTCAGTTATTTTTTATTGGAATATAAAAAATAAGAAATATTATGTAAAATATACTAGAAATAAAATACTAGTATATAGCTTCAAATACCCAAAAAATCAATAAAAAATTTGAAAAAAAATGTTGCATTTTGTCAAAATTATTAATATAATTACGATAATTTTAATATGGGGTGATAGAAAATGAGAATAGGGGCACAAAATATAGCAAATAATGAAAACTTAAAATATAAAATAATTGCAGTAGATGATGAACAAGGAATAATAGATTCAATATCAGTATTTCTAAAAAAGTCTGGATATGATTTAGTTGGAGAAACAGATCCAGTGAAAGCAATAGAAAGAGTTAAGAATGAGCATTTTGATCTTATGCTACTAGACTTCATAATGACACCTTTCCATGGAGATCAAGTAGTAGAAGAAATAAGAAAGTTTAATAAAGAATTATATATATTATTATTAACTGGACATAAAGATTTAGCACCTCCTCTTGAAACAATAAAAAGATTAGATATACAAGGTTATTGCGAAAAAAGTGACAAATTTGATCAATTATTGTTATTAATAGAATCAGCACTAAAGTCAATAGATCAAATGAGAGAAATAAAAAGAATAAATGTTGAACTATCAGAGACAAATCAAAAACTTGAAAAGGCATATATGGAGAGTATAGAGACATTAAGATATACTGTAGAAGCAAAAGACCCATATACAAAAGGACATTCAGATAGAGTAGCCCAATATTCAATATTAATTGGACAAAACATGGGATTATCAGAAGAAGACCAGCAAACTTTACTTATTGGAGGACTATTCCACGATATTGGTAAAATTGGTGTTCCAGATACAATACTTAGAAAAGAACAAAAACTTACAGACGAAGAATATTCAGAAATAAAAAATCATCCATTAATAGGGGCACATATATTAGCACCAGCAACAATATTTGAAAAAATAATACCAATAGTAAAACATCACCATGAAAAATATGATGGAAAAGGATATCCTTCACAACTAAAAGGAGAAGAAATACCATTATTTGCACGAATTGCAGCACTAGCTGATACATTTGATGCAATGACATCAAAAAGAACATATAGAGATGCATTGCCGATAGAAAAAGTAAAAGAAGAAATAGAAAGATGTAAAGGAACACAATTTGATCCTAAAATAGCAGATATTTTTTTAGATATCTTAAATAATGAATATGATAAAATATTAGACATACAAGAAAAATATTAATAAATAAAAAGATTACCAGTCATATTAAGACTGGTAATTCTTTATAATTTCATACTTAAAGAAACTTTTTGTTTATCAGGAAGAATTTTTATAACTTTAACTTTTACTATATCTCCAACAGTAACAACATCAGAAGGATTTTTAATAAAAGAATCACTCATTTCAGAAATATGTATAAGACCATCATGTTTAACGCCAATATCTACAAAAGCACCAAAATCTATAACATTTCTAATTGTTCCTGTTAAAATCATACCTTCACGCAGATCTTCAAATTTCAAAACATCACTTCTCAATATTGGTTTAGGCATATCTTCACGTGGATCACGACCAGGTTTAGAAAGTTCTGATATAATATCTTGTAAAGTCATTTCTCCTATTCCAAGTTCAACTGATAAATTAGGTATATTTAATACGCCAAGTTTATTTTTTAATTCTAAAAGCTTACTTTTATTAGTTAAATCTTCTTTACGAAAACCTAGAGTTTTAAGCAATTTTTCTGTAGGTTCGTAACTTTCTGGATGTACAGCTGTACTATCTAATGCATTAGTGCCGCCAAATATACGTATAAATCCAGAACATTGTTGAAAAGTAGATTTACCTAGTTTTGAGACTTTCAAAAGCTCTGTTCTATTCTTAAATTTGCCATTTTGATCTCTATATTTTACTATATTTTTTGCAATTGTAGTATTTATTCCTGAAACGTAAGAGAGCAAAGAAGGAGTAGCTGTATTTAAATCAACTCCAACTGTATTTACACTATTTTCAACAACGCCTTTAAGACTCTCTGCTAAATGTTTTTGGTTTACATCATGTTGATATTGCCCCACACCAATAGCTTTTGGATCTATTTTAACAAATTCAGAAAGAGGATCTTGTAAACGCCTAGCAATAGAAATAGCACCTCTTATTGAAACATTAATATCAGGATATTCTTCTGTTGCGAGTTTGGATGCAGAATACACAGAAGCACCTGCTTCACTAACAATGGCATAGGAAGTTTGAAGATTTGATTCTTTAATCATATTTGCTACGAATATTTCAGATTCTCTTGAAGCAGTGCCATTACCTATAGCTATTATATCAATATTATATTGCTTAATTAGTTTAATAAGTTTAGATTTAGCAGTTTCAACATCGTTTTGAGGAGGTGTAGGATATACTGTTTCAGTATCTAAAACTTTTCCTGTATCGTCAATTATAGCAATTTTGCAACCTGTTCTATAAGCAGGATCAAATCCCATGACTATTTTACCTTTGATTGGAGCAGATAAAAGCAATTGTTTAGCATTTTCACCAAATACTTTGATAGCTTTACTTTCGGCTTTTTCTGTCAAATCAGAACGAATTTCTCTATCTATAGATGGTTCAATTAATCTTTTAAAAGCATCCAAAATACAATCTTTTAACATTTGAATAAATTGAGTATTATTTTTAATTATAGTTTTTTCAATATAAAATAATATTTTTTCTTCATTTTTTTCGATTTTAACTTTTAAAAATCCCTCTTTTTCACCACGATTGATTGCGAGAATTCTATGACTTGGTATTTTATTAACATTTTCATGATAATCATAGTACATTTCGTAGTTTGATTCTTCATCTAAATTTGAGGCTTTAGTAACTATAACTCCTTCATGATAACATATTTTCTTAATATATTTTCTGAATTTTGGATTGTCAGAAATATCTTCTGCAATAATATCAAGAGCACCTGAAATAGCATCTTCAGATGAAAAAACTTGTTTTTCTTGTGAAACAAAAGTGCTAGCAATTTCATTTATATCTTTAGTTTCAGTCTGGGCTATAATAATATTAGCTAAAGGTTCTAATCCTTTTGCCTTTGCAATTGTTGCTCTAGTTTTTTTCTTTTGTTTAAATGGTCTATATAAATCTTCAACTTCAGATAGAGTATTGCATAATTGAATTAATTGTAGTAATTCATCATCTAATTTTCCTTGCTCGTTGATAGATTTTATAATTTCTTTTTTTCTTTCTTCCAAATTGCGTAAATAAGTTAATCTTTCATTAAAATCTCTTAAAATTTCGTCACTTAATCCTCCAGTCACTTCTTTTCTATAACGTGCAATAAATGGAATTGTGTTTCCATCATCTATTAATTTTATTGTGTTTTCAGCTTGAGAATATTTAATGTGTAATTCTTCAGCTATTTGATTAATTAATTTGTCCATACTTACCTCTTTCTTAACAAAATAATAAATATATTATATCAAAAAAAATAAAAAATGAAATAAAAAATAAAAAATTATAATGATAATATGAAAGAATAATATTAGATATAAATTACATAAAAAAGGGGACGTATTATCGTCCCCAGAGCCCTATAATTTTTAAAGCCATCATATAGATGGTATAGGCTACCATATAGCTCATTTCTTCGTCCTGGCGTACATAACCTTTCCAATAAAGTCCAAATTTGGGGTTAAATTTGCTCGCCATAGCAAACGCCTTTTGTACTTCTGTTAGAGAAAGTCTCTTTTCAGTCATTTTTACATCTCCTTTTTAGGTGTATACATAATTATATCATAAAATTATAAAAAATGCAAAAATTATATAAAAATGCAAAAATCGTATATTATAAAATATAGTAAAATGGTTTATATAATGGAAACTTGACAAAACCAAGATAAAACAGTAAAATATATGAAGATGATAAAAGGAGAAGAGTATGTCAAATAATAAGAAGTTATTAGATAATTTAGTTTCAAGAACTAAAATTTATCTTATTATAATATTTATATTGTTAGCAGTAATATGTATTTATAATATAGCTTTTGTAATTCCAGCAATAATATTATATACAGCAATATTGGGATATTCAAATTTTGCAAACAACAAAAGAAGAAGTGAAATATCAGAGCATTTACAAGATATAACATTAACAGTAGATTCAGCAGCAAAAAGCACATTGATAAATTCACCATTACCACTAATTATATTAGAAACAGATGGAAATGTTATTTGGAAAAGTTCAAAATTTGTAACAGAATTTGCAAATATTGATATAAATAATTATTTAGATGATCTAATTATTACTATGAAGCAAGAAATTGAAAAACAAGAAGGAAAAAACAAAAAAACAGTAGTAAAGCAGATACAAATAGGAAAGAAAATGTATAAAATTCTAGGAGAATATGCTAAATCAAAAGATAGTGGTAGAAAAAAGCCGAGTGAATATATGCTAATAATTTACTTTATGGATGAAACAGAAAATATAAAGCTATTAAAAGAATATGATAATTCACAAATATGTGTTGGAATCATTAATGTAGATAATTATGAAGAAACAATGCAACGAGTTGAAAATGAGAGAAAACCAGAGGTTATAGCTAAAATTGATAAAACAATATATGAATGGGCAAATAAAGCTAATGGAATAGTAATAAAACCTGAAAGAGATACATTTGTATATATATTCCAAAAAAGATATCTTGAACAAATTAAAGAAAATAAATTTAGTATATTAGACACAATAAAAGATATAGCAAATGATGAAAATATACAATTAACATTAAGTATTGCAATATCAACAGAAGGAAAAACAGAAAAAGAAAAATATAAATCTGCATTAGCAACAATTGATATAATTCTAGGTAGAGGTGGAGATCAAGCAGCAATAAGAGAAAATGAAAAATATCAATTTTTTGGAGGAAGAGCAGAAGAAGTAGAAAAAAGAACAAAAGTAAAAGCTAGAGTAATAGCACATGCTTTAGAAAAATTAATAAAAGAATCTGAAAATGTAATTATAATGGGACATTCTAACCCAGATATTGATGCTTTAGGTTCAGCTTTAGGAATATATAGGATTGCAACAGAACTACAAAAAAAAGCTTTTATAGTAATAAACAAAAATACAAAAGCAATAGAAGGTGTTATAGAAAGCCTTGATAAACAAGAAGAATATGAAGATGTAATAATATCAGGAGAAGAAGCCAAAAATATTATAAATCAAAATACATTAATAGTAGTAGTAGATACGCATAAAAAAAATTATGTAGAAGAGCCAGAACTATTAGAAAAAACAAGTAAAATTGCAATAATAGATCATCACAGAAGAAGTGCAGATTATATAGATAACAGTATATTAACATTCCAAGAGGTATATGCTTCATCAGCATCAGAGTTAGTTACAGAATTAGTACAATATGTAGAAATAGATTTTGAATTAAAAATATTAGAAGCAGAAGCATTATATGCAGGAATAATGGTAGATACTAAAAATTTTACTTTTAAAACAGGAGTAAGAACATTTGAAGCGGCAGCATTCTTACGTAAATTAGGAGTCGATATCATAAAAATAAAAAAATGGTTTCAAAGTGATATGGAAGGATACAATAAAATTGCAGAAGTAGTAAAAAATTCAGAAATAATAAAAGATACTATAGCAATTTCTATTTATGAAGAGACAGATAAAGATGCAAATTTAATATGTGCAAAAGCAGCAGATGAATTATTAACAATAGGAAATATAACAGCATCATTTGTTCTAGGAAAAGTAGGAGAAAAAGTAAATATAAGTGGTCGTTCAATTGGAGATATAAATGTTCAAATAATACTTGAAAAACTTGGAGGTGGAGGACATATAACACTTGCTGGTGCTCAAATAGAAGATAAAACTATAGAAGAAGTAAAAGAAGTACTAATACAAAAAATTAATGAATACTTTGAGGAAAATAAATAGTTAAAATATTGAGTGCATCAATTATAAATAAAAAGTAAATTAAAAAAGCATGATATAATATAGTTGCAAAAAGGAGGAAAATCTATGAAAGTAATTTTAAAAGACAACATAAAAGGAGTAGGAAAGAAAAATGAAGTAATAAACGCATCAGATGGATATGCAAGAAACTTTTTATTTCCTAAAAAATTGGCAATAGAGGCAACACCAGAGAATATGCAAAAGCTAGATTCTCAAAATCAAGCAAAACAATATAAAAAAGAAATAGAAAAACAAAATGCAAAACAAATTGCCAAAAAACTTGAAACTATAATTGTGGAGATAAAAGTGCAAGCAGGGGAAAATGGTAAGATCTTTGGTAGTGTCTCTTCAAAAGAAATAGCAGAATGTTTAGAAAAAGAACACAAAATAATAATAGATAAAAAAAAGATTGATATAGAAGAACCAATAAAAGTATTAGGACTACGAACAGTAGAAGCAAAACTATTTGAAGGAGTAACAGGAAAAATAAAAATAAATGTAGTCTCTTAAAAAATATGAAATAGCATAGGGAGGAGCAAAAATGGAGCTAGGGAAGATACCACCACATGATATAGAAGCAGAACAAGCAGTGTTAGGAAGTATGCTAACAGACAAAGATGCAGTAATAGCTGCGATGGAAGTATTAAAACCAGAGAGTTTTTATCGTGAAGATGACAAATCCATATATGAAGCAATGCAAAACTTGTATAATAGAGCAGAACCGGTAGATTTAATAACATTAAAAAATGAACTAGAGATAATGTCTAAACTAGATCAAATTGGTGGAATAGAATATTTAGCAAACCTTCCAGAAAAAGCTCCTACAAGTGCAAATGTTCAAAAATATATTAACATTGTAGAAGAAAAATCTATATTAAGGCAATTAATAAAAACAGCAAATGAAATAGTAGATTTAGGTTATAATCAAACAGAAGATGTAGATGACATAATGGATCATGCTGAAAGAAAAATATTTAATATTATGCAGAATAAAAATCAGAAAGGATATTCACCAATAAAAGATGTATTAGTTGAAAGTTTTGCTCAACTAGAAGAACTTTACAATAGAAAACAACACATAACAGGTGTACCAACAGGATTTACAGATTTAGATTATAGAACAGCAGGATTACATGGTTCAGAATTAATTTTGATAGCAGCTAGACCAGCTATGGGAAAAACATCATTTGCATTAAACATTGCAGCAAATGCAGCAATAAAGGCAAAAACAGGAGTTGTAATATTTAGTTTGGAAATGTCAAAAGAGCAGTTAGTAAATAGAATGTTATGCAGTGAGGCAATGGTAGATAGCAATAAAATGCGAACAGGAAAATTAGAAGAGGCTGACTGGGAAAAACTTGCATCAGCAATAGGACCACTTTCAGAAGCAGAAATAGTAATAGATGACACACCAGGTATTACAGTTATGGATATACGTACAAAATGCAGAAAACTAAAATTAGAAAAAAATATAGGATTAGTTGTAATAGACTATTTGCAGTTAATTACAGCAAACAGTAAAAGAGGTGGAAACAGAGAGCAAGAAATATCAGAAATAAGTAGATCATTAAAAATATTAGCAAAAGAGCTAAATGTTCCTGTAATAGCTTTATCACAGCTGTCAAGAGCAGTAGAACAAAGACCAGAACATAGACCAATGTTATCAGATCTTCGTGAATCAGGGGCAATAGAACAAGATGCTGACATTGTAATGTTTTTATATAGAGATGATGTATATAATAAAGAAAGTGAAAAAAAGAATATAGCAGAAGTTATAATAGCAAAGCAAAGAAGTGGTTCAATAGGAACAGTGGACTTATTATGGATGGGAAATTATACAAAATTTGTTAATTTAGAAAATAGATATAATGAGTAATTTCGATATATGTGATAATATAAGCGAGAGGAATAAAAATGGAAGAAAAGGTATTAAATACAATAAAAAAATATAATTTAATAAAAGCAAATGATAAAATAGTACTTGGAGTATCTGGTGGACCAGATTCTCTTTTTATGTTAAATATTCTAAATAACTTAAAAGAACAATTAAACTTTAAAATAGTAGTTGCACACATAAATCATATGATAAGAGAAGAAGCAAAAGAAGAAGAAAAATTTGTTGAAGAATTCTGCACGAAACTAGGAATACAATTTTATTCAAAAAGAATAGAAGTAGTAAAATATGCAAATAATAACAAAATAGGGACAGAAGAAGCGGGAAGAAAGATAAGATATGAATATTTCGAAGAAATTGCTAATTTAACCAAATCAAACAAAATTGCAGTTGCACATAACAAAAATGATAAAGTAGAAACGATAATTATGCATATATTACGAGGAAGTGGAATAACAGGACTTCAAGGAATACAACCTAAAAATCGGAAAAATAATAAGACCTATAATAGAAATAGAAAGAAAAGATATAGAAGAATATTGCAAAGAAAATAAACTAGAACCACGAATAGACAAAACCAATTTTAATAATGACTATACAAGAAACAAAATAAGAAATAAATTAATTCCATATATAATACAAGAATTCAATCCTAATATTATTGAAAGTATAACAAGGTTATCAGAATTAATAAAAGAAGAAAATGAATTTATATATGATATAACAAGACAATCATATCAAAAAATATTCATTACAAGAACTCAAAACAAAATAATACTTGATCTAAAAAAATTTAATTTAATAGACAAAGTCATAAAAAAAAGGTTAATAATATATACTATAACAGAACTAAAAGGTAATTCACAGGGAATTGAAAAAATACACATAGAAGACATAGTTAAATTGTGCGAAAAAAATATAGGTAACAAATTTTTAATACCTCATAAAGGATTAAAGATATTATTAAAAGATAAAAAAATATTTTTTATAAATGAATAATTATGAAACAATAGCATCCGTAAAAAAATAACTATAAATAGCTATTTGTCACAAAAAAGTCACAAAAAAACTATTGCAAAATTAAAAAAACTATGTTATAAAAATCAATATGAATAGAAAAGTAAAAAACTATTCAAAAGAGTTAAAGACTCTTATAAGGGAGGAATTTTTTTGAAAAAACGGAATAAAGACGTTAGCAATGTGGATAATAATAGGAATAATCTTCGTTGTTCTAATATCAACAATATTAGAAAACAGTAATTTAAAAATGACATATTCTGAATTAATAGTTGCAATAGACGCTGGAGAAGTTGAAAAAATAACAATATCATCTGACAAGACAGCAGCAAGTATAAAGCTAAAAGGAGAAAAAATTGAAAAAGATGTAAACATACCAAGTTTAGATAGTTTTATAGCATATACAGAAGAGGCTATAAAAACAGGAGAAATAGAATTAGAAGAAAAATCAGAATCAATCTGGGTAACTATAATTGGTTTGATAACACCATTTGGAATTTTAATAATATTCCTTATATTCTGGTTTTTAATGATGAGTGGTGGAACAAATCAACCAGGTGGAAGCAAAACCATGACTTTTGGAAAAAGTAAAGCTAGGATGATGAATACAACTGATAAACACAAAGTTACATTTGATGATGTAGCTGGTGTTGATGAAGAAAAAGAAGAATTACAAGAAATAGTAGAATTTTTAAAAAATCCTAAAAAATTCACAGACATGGGAGCAAGAATTCCAAAAGGTGTTTTACTTGTAGGACATCCAGGAACAGGAAAAACATTATTAGCAAAGGCAGTAGCAGGAGAAGCTGGAGTACCATTTTTTATAATAAGTGGATCAGACTTTGTAGAAATGTTTGTTGGTGTTGGAGCATCAAGAGTAAGAGATTTATTTGATCAAGCAAAAAAGAATGCACCATGTATAGTATTTATAGATGAAATAGATGCAGTAGGTCGCCAAAGAGGAGCAGGTTTAGGAGGAGGACATGATGAAAGAGAGCAAACATTAAACCAATTATTAGTAGAAATGGACGGATTTGCTGAAAATGAAGGTGTAATAGTTTTAGCAGCAACTAACAGACCAGATGTATTAGATAAAGCATTGTTAAGACCAGGAAGATTTGATAGACAGATAGTAGTATCATCACCAGATGTAAAAGCTAGAGAACAAATATTAGAAGTACATTCTAGAAAGAAAAGATTGGCAGATGATGTAGATTTAAAAATAATAGCAAAAAATACATCAGGATTTTCAGGAGCAGATTTAGAGAATGTATTAAACGAGGCAGCATTATTATCTGCAAGAAGAAACTTAAATGAAATAGGAATGAAAGAAATTGAAGATGCAATGGTTAAAGTAACAATGGGACCAGAAAAAAGAACAAGAGTTAGAAGCGAGAAAGAAAATCGATTAGTCGCTTACCATGAAGCAGGTCACGCAGTAGTAAGTAGATTCCTAGAAACACAAGATCCTGTACATCAAATATCAATTGTACCACGTGGTATGGCAGGAGGATATACGATGTATAGACCTACAGAAGATAAATCATTTATGTCAAAAACAGAGATGGAAGAAACAATTATTTCTTTACTTGGAGGAAGAGTAGCAGAAGCATTAATATTAAATGATATTTCAACAGGGGCAAGTAATGATATAGAGAGAGCATCTAAAATAGCAAGAGATATGGTAACTAAATATGGAATGAGTGATAGAATAGGCTCAATAATGTTTGGATCAGGTCAAGAAGAAGTGTTTTTAGGAAGAGATTTTGCACAAGCAAAGAATTATTCTGAAGAAACAGCAGGTGTAATTGACGAAGAAGTTAAAAAAATAATAGATAAAGCATATATGACTGCAAAACAAATACTAACAGCAAATGTTGATAAACTTCATACAGTAGCACAAATACTTCTTGAAAAAGAAAAAATAGATGGAGAAGAATTTGATAAAATATTTGCAAGTTAATTTGAACAAATAAATGAATACATGTAAAAATTAAATGTCACTTATCTCTTGACAAGAACCAGTAAATTATGTATAATATACTTCGTAGTAAGGGTTAAGAGAAGATAAAAAAGTTTATCAGAATGAAAACCCCCACATAAAGTGCTTAAACGCCGGAAGGAGGGGAATAATAATGTCAGAGATAAAAGTTAATAATGGAAATATAGAAGACGCATTAAAAAGGTTCAAAAGACAATGTGCAAGAAATGGGGTACTTCAAGAAGTACGTAAAAGAGAGCATTATGAAAAGCCTAGCGTAAAGAGAAAGAAAAAGTCAGAGGCTGCTAGAAAAAGAAAATTTTAATTAAATAAAAAGGGTTTCGAATTTAAAGTGCACCTCAAATGTTATACAAAAAAGTTTAGCATTTGGAGGTGTATTTTTAGTATATAAATGATTTCATGATATTTTATTATTTGCAAAAATAATCTTATATGATATACTTATAAAAAATAAATTTAGTGAGGAACAAAAAATGAAAGAAAGATTTTTGGAATTATTAAGATCAGTAAAAAGAGAAGGAATAGAAGAACTAATAAAATTTTTAGAAGTTTCAGACTTTTTTACAGCTCCTGCAAGCACAAAATTTCATGGAGATTATGAAGGAGGATTATTAGAACATAGTTTAAAAGTTTATGAAATATTATGTGATAAAGTAAAACAATCACAAATAGAAATAAAAGTATCAGAAGATACGTTAAAAATAGTTGCATTATTACATGACATATGCAAAGTAAACTTTTATAAAATAGACTATAGGAATGCAAAAAATGCATTAGGAGTATGGGAAAAAGTACCATATTATACTGTAGAAGATACAATACCATATGGACATGGTGAAAAATCCGTAATGATGCTAACAGAATACATAAAGTTAACAGGAGAAGAAAAATATGCAATTAGATGGCATATGGGTTTTACAGAACCTAAAGAACTATATAATACATTAGGACAAGCAATGAAAAAATATCCATTAGTATTATTAATGAATGAAGCAGATTTAGAAGCAACATATTTTTTTAACATATAGGAATTTATAAAATAAGATAAAAAATAAAGGGAAAATTTAAATGAGAAAACTACTAATAACAGAAAAACCATCAGTAGCAATGGAATTTGCTAAAGCATTAAAAATAAACGGAATTAGAAAAAACGGATATTTAGAATCTGAAAAATGGATAATAACATGGTGTGTAGGGCATTTAGTAACAATGAGTTATCCTGAAAAATATGACGAGAAATTAAAAGTTTGGAGATTAGATACATTACCATTTATTCCAAAAGAGTGGAAATATGAAATAATACCTGAAGTAAAAAAACAATTTGAGGTTGTAAAAAAATTGTTACAAAGAGAAGACATAGAAGAAATATATAATGCTGGAGACTCTGGAAGAGAAGGGGAATACATTCAAAGACTAGTTTTTATGATGGCAAAACCAAATCCAAAAGCAAAAATGAAAAGAGTATGGATAGATTCGCAAACAGAAGAAGAAATATTAAGAGGAATAAAAGAGGCAAAAGATTCATCTGAATATAATAGTTTGTCAGATGCAGCATATTTAAGGGCAAAAGAAGATTATTTAATCCGGAATAAATTTCTCAAGGTTATTATCAATAATATATGGAAAAAGATTAGCAAATCAAATAAAAGAAGAAAAAGTTTCAATATCAATAGGAAGAGTTATGACATGTGTTCTTGGAATGATAGTATCTAGAGAAAGAGAAATAAGAAATTTTATTAAAACCAAATATTATAGAATACAAGGAATTTTTGGTAATAAAGATAGTAATTTTGTAGCAGAGTGGAAAGTAAATGAAAAATCGAAAATGTTTGAAAATCCAAAATTGTATAATGAAAGTGGTTTTAAAAGAGAGCAAGATGCGAAAGAATTTATAGAATCACTTCATGGTAGAGATGCAATAATATCAGAATTAAAAAAAACAAAGCAAAAAGAAAATGCACCTCTTTTATTTAATTTAGCAGAAATACAAAATGAATGCACAAAAAGGTTTAAAATAAAACCAGATAAAACATTAGAAATAATACAAAATTTATATGAGAAAAAGCTAGTAACATATCCTAGAACAGATGCAAGAGTATTATCAACAACAGTAGCAAAAGAAATAAATAAAAACTTAAATGGGATAGCTCAAAAATTTAACGACGAAGAAATACAAATAATTATAAAAAAAATGATTGATGAAAAGTACTCCACCAATTTATTAAATACTAAATATGTAAATGATAAAAAAATAACAGATCACTATGCTATTATTCCAACAGGACAAGGATATGAAAATTATGAAAAATTAGCTGATTTAGAGAAACAAATTTATAAATTAATAGTAAAAAGATTTCTAGCAATATTTTACCCTGCAGCAGAATTTGAAAAAATTAATGTAACAGTAAAAATTAAAGAAAATAATGAATCATCAGAAGAAAACTTTATTACTAGTACAAAAATATGCATAAAAAACGGTTTTTTAGACGTATTACGACAAAAACCGAACAAACAATCCACAGAAAAAACACAAAATGTGGAAAACACAGTGGATAAAGACGAAAAAAATGTCGAAGAACATGATAATAAACAAGGTGCTGTGGAAAATTCAAATTTGGATGTATTAAAAAGTCTAAAAAAAGGAATGGAAATATATATACAAAATTTTGAAATAAAAGAAGCAGAAACAGCACCTCCTACTAGATATAATTCTGGTTCAATAATTTTAGCAATGGAAAATGCGGGAAAGCTAATAGAAGATGAAGAATTAAGAGAGCAAATAAAAGGTGCTGGAATAGGGACTAGTGCTACAAGGTCAGAAATTATAAAAAAGCTAGAAAAAATAAAGTATATAGAAATAAATGGTAAAACACAAATTATAGTTCCGACAGAAAAGGGAGAGGCAATTTATGATATTGTGAACAATTGTATGCCAGATATATTAAATCCAAAACTCACAGCAAGTTGGGAAAAGGGATTAGATATGGTTTCTAAAAAAGAAATAGAAGCAAATATATTTATGAACAAATTAGAAAACTATATTAAATCCAAGTTTGATAAATTAGTAGTAAAATGGTAAATAAATAATATAATTAGTATATCAAAGAATTTAAGTTTTAAATCTTCCATTTAACTTAAGTTCTATTGCTTGACAATCAAAAACATGTTATAATAATTAATATTTTGATAAAAAGAGGAAAGAAATGAATACAATAATAGGAGAATTAGGGAAAAGCCCTAAATTCTGTGAATATATAAAAAATGTAGATGAAAAAATAAGCCCTATATCAATATGGGGCTTAAATGACGTAGGCGAGGCACAATTTATCAGTGCTACAGCGGAATTTAGTAAAAGACCTATATGCATAGTAACTTATAATGAAATACGAGCAAAACAAATAATTCAAGACTTAAAGTATTTTTCAGATAAAGTAGTATTTTTCCCAAAGAAAGAAATTGTAACATATGATTATATAGCAGAAAGTAAAAACTTACCATACGAGAGGATAGAAACATTAAATAAAATATATAACAAGAAAAATCTAATTATAGTAACAACTATAGAAGGATTAATGCAAAAGTTACCAATAAAAGAAGTATTATATAAAAATATACTAAACTTTAAAATAGGAGAAACATATAATATAGAAAATATAAAAGAAAAGTTAATAGAATTAGGATATACAAGATATGATTTAATTGATGGAAAAGGAGAATTTAGTATAAGAGGTGGAATCATTGATATTTCATTAAGTGATATCCAAGGGGTAAGAATCGAATTCTGGGGAGATGAGATAGACTCAATTAGATATTTTAACATAATAAGTCAAAGATCAACTGAAAATATAGATAAAATTAAAATATATCCTGCACATGAATACATTTTAGAAGATGATATAGAAAATATTTGTGAAAATATAAAAACAAATAAACAAAATGTACAAGAAGATATTGAACAAATTGAAAATGGAAATTATATAAGTAAAATAGACAAATATTTTAATTGTTTCTATAGTAAACAAACAAATTTATTAGGTTATTTAAATAATGATTATCTTATATGTATCGATGAAATATCAAAAGTAGAACAAAGAGCAATAAATATAATAAATGATAATCAAAACATAATAAAACTCTTAATAGAAAAAGAAAAGGCCGTACCAGAAGCATTACAAAACATGTATACCATAAATGAAATCGAAGAACTATTAGAAAAAAGACAGCTAGTATATTTAGAAAAACAAGATAAAAGCACAATAAAGCAATCGATACAATATAACTTTGCATATAAAGATAAAACATATTTTAAAAGTGAAATAGATGTACTATTGGATGATATAAAAAAAGCACAAAATGATAAAAAGAATATATATATTTTAGCTGAAAATAAACAAAAAGCCCAAAAGATTTGTTTATTATTAGATCAAAATAAAATAGTAAATAGATTTGAAGAAAAATTGGACAAAAAAATAATTGTAAAAAACAATTCGCAAATAGTAGAAATAACTTTAGGAAAATTATCGTCCGGATTTGAATGTTTTGATATAAATTTACTTGTAATATCAGCAAACGAAATAATAGAAGGTGAAAAAAGAAAACGTGCATTAAATTCAGCATTTAGACAAGGGGAAAAAGTGGTATATGCTGACCTAAAGATAGGAGATTATGTTGTACATACTAATTATGGAATAGGAATATTTGTTGGAGTAAACACAATAACAGCAGACGGAACTACTAAAGATTATATAAAAATAAAATATCAGGGAGATGATATTCTATATGTTCCAACAAATCAATTAGATAGTGTTAGAAAATACATAGGAGGAGAAGAGCAAGGGTTAAAAATAAACAAACTTGGAAGTAAAGAATGGGCAAATACAAAATCCAAAGTAAAGAAAAATTTGCAACAAGTTGCAAAAGACTTGATAGAATTATATGCTAAAAGACAACATGCTACTGGTTTTGCATATGCAAAAGATACACCATGGCAACATCAATTTGAGTCAAGCTTTCCATATCAAGAAACAGATGATCAATTAAGATGCATAGAAGAAATAAAAAAGGACATGGAATTGCAAAAACCAATGGATAGACTTTTATGTGGAGATGTTGGGTATGGAAAAACAGAAGTTGCAATGCGTGCAGCTTTTAAAGCTGTAATGGGAGGAAAACAAGTTGCATATTTAGTACCAACAACAGTATTGTCACAACAACAATATCAAACATTTAAAGAAAGAATGTCTGAATTTCCTATAAAAATAGAAATATTAAATAGATTTAAAAGTACAAAGGAACAAACAGAAATAATTAAAAAACTTAAATTAGGAGAAATAGATATAATAATTGGAACACATAGAATGCTTAGCAAAGACATCAATTTTAAGAATCTGGGTTTACTAATTATAGATGAGGAACATAGATTTGGAGTAAAAGCAAAAGAAAAAATAAAACAATACAAAACGAATATAGATGTATTAACAATGACAGCAACACCAATACCAAGAACACTCCATATGTCAATAGTAGGAGTAAGAGACATGTCTGTTATATATGAACCACCACAAAATAGGAAACCTGTGCAGACATATGTTTTAGAATATGATGAAGAAGTGATAAAAGAAGCGATAATAAAAGAAATAGAAAGAGAAGGTCAAGTATTTTATATATTTAATAATATTGAAAACATACAAAGAAAGGTAGATAGATTGCAAGAATTAGTACCAGAAGCAAATGTTGCTTATGCACATGGAAGAATGACAGGAGAAAAAATAGAAGAGATAATGCAAGACTTCGTTGATAAAAAAACAAATGTATTGGTATGCACAACAATACTAGAATCAGGCATAGATATACCAAATGCAAATACAATAATAGTTGAAAATGCAGATAGAATGGGATTAGCACAATTATATCAAATTAGAGGAAGAGTTGGAAGAAGTGATAAACAAGCATATGCATATATAACATATAAAAGGGATAAACTATTATCAGAAGTAGCCAATAAAAGATTAAAAGCAATAAAAGAATTTACAGAATTTGGTTCAGGATTCAAAATAGCAATGAGAGATTTAGAAATACGAGGAGCAGGAAGTTTACTTGGAGAAATACAACATGGTCATATAGAACAAGTAGGATATGATACATATTGCAAATTATTAGATGAGGTAGTAGGAGAAATCCAAGGAAAAGAAGTAAAACAGGAAATTGATGTACAAATAGATTTAGACGTAACATGTTATATACCAGAAAGTTATATACCAGATTCTAGTCAAAAAATTGAAATATATCAAGATATTGCATTATGCAGAACAGAAGAAGATATACAGAATGTGATTGACGAAATAATTGACAGATTTGGAAATATGCCAAGTGAATTAGAAAACTTGATTGAAATAGCAAGAATAAAGAGTTTATGTAAAGATAAGTATATATCTAAAGTATCTAGTAAAAGAGGGTTTGCAATATTTACATTTGAAAACGAAAATTTTAATGTAAATGTAAGTGACATATTAAAGCAATATAAAAATAGAATAAGATTTTCACCTGGATTAAAACCAACAATTACACTAGTACTTAAATATAATGAAGATATAAAGATTCTAAAAGAAATAAAAGAATTTTTAAAAGATTTGTAATTTAAGTTAATTAATTGGATAGAATTAAAAAGGAGGCAAAAATATAATGCAGTTAATAACTAGCAAAGATAATGAAATAGTGAAGCAAATAAAAAAATTGGGTGAAAAAAAATATAGAGATGAAACAAATAGTTATATAATCGAAGGCCTAAAGCTTGTAGAAGAAGCAATTAAAGAAGGAGCTCAAATAGAAAAAATTATCATATGTGAAGAATCCACAAGAGCATCTGAAATTTCAAAAAATTTAATGTATGAAATAGCTAAATATGATTGTGTATATGTCACAGAAAAAATTTTTAAAACACTAACTCAAGTTATGAATCCGCAAGGTATAATGGCAGTAATAAAAAAGAATATAGAAAGACCTCATATAAAATATGATGAAGACATTATAGTTGCTTTAGATGATATACAAGATCCAGGGAATCTAGGAACGATTTTAAGAACTGTAGATAGTATAGGATTAAAACAAATAATCGTATCTAAAGGAACAGCAGACATATATAATCCAAAAGTAGTTCGATCTAGTATGGGAGCTATATTCAGAGTTGAAGTAATTGAAAGTCAAAATTTACAAGAAATGCTTGAAACAATTAAGAAAAATGGATATGAGATTTTAGTTACATCACTTGAAGCTAAAAAAAGTATATATGATATAAAATATAATAAAAATATTTTAGTAATTGGAAACGAAGCAAATGGTGTTTCAAAAGAAATACAAGATATAGCAAATAAAAAAATAAAAATTCCTATGTTAGGTAAAACAGAAAGTTTAAACGCATCAGTTGCAACAGGGATAATACTTTATGAATATGTAAGGCAAAAAATGCAAAAATAAAATGAAATATAATTAAGAAGGGATAAAAATGAAATTAAATATAGTATTAGTAGAACCAGAAATACCACAAAATACTGGAAATATAGCAAGAACGTGTGCAGCATTAGGAGCTAAATTACATTTAGTTCATCCACTTGGTTTTAACATTTCAGATAAACAAGTAAAAAGAGCAGGATTAGATTATTGGGATAAATTAGAAATAGAAGAACATATAACATTAAATAAGTTTTTGGAAAAATATAAACCAGAAAAAGAAAATATGTTTTTTGTAACAACAAAAGGGAAGAAAGTATACGATGAAGTCAAATATTCTAACTTTAGTGAAGTATTTTTATTATTTGGTAAAGAAACAAAGGGATTACCAGAAGATATATTGAAAAGATATATTAGTAAAACAATCCGAATACCAATGAGAGAAGCTATAAGATCATTAAACTTATCAAATTCAGTGGCAATAATTGCATATGAAGTTTTTTCACAAAAGAATTTTGAAGGTTTGCAAGAAATAAGTAACTATTTTGCCGAAAATGTTTAAATAACATTGACAGTGGAAAGAATGTATAGTATAAATAATATGTAGTATACGTACAAGTACTATACTAGGATGTGGAAAAGGGGAATATCATGAACAAATCAGAATTAATACCATTTTTAGAATCAATCAAAGGAAAGAAAATATTAGCTAAAAGTAGCGGATATTTGGCATGCCAAACAACAATAGAAGAATTCGATTTTTATATCAAGTATAATATACTGATGATGAAAGATAATAAAACAGATAATTATATGGTATTAAATCTAGACACTATAAAACAAATTCAAGAAGACAATGGAAGGACATTAGTTACAGTTTATGTAAATGACGAAATAGAAACAGAAGTGTCTGTAGAAATAATATAGCAATTAATATTAATTAAAAACTTAATAATAACTAAATTGAACCATAATTATTAGACAGAAAAGTTTAATAATTATGGTTCAATTTTTATTAGAATATGCACTGTAATGAAAAAACTATTGAAATTTTGAACAAAATCATATAGAATAATAAAGAAATAAAAATAAAGGTGATAACATATGTATTTAAAACAATTAGAATTACAGGGATTTAAATCATTCGCAGATAAAACAACATTAGAACTTATGCCAGGAATAACAAGTGTAATAGGACCTAATGGTTCAGGTAAAAGTAATATAGCAGATAGTATAAGATGGGTACTAGGAGAGCAAAGTATAAAATCTTTAAGAGGGTCTAAATCATTAGATATAATTTTCGCTGGAACTGAAAACAGGAAATCTCTAGGTTTTGCAGAAGCATCTCTTATATTTGATAACACAGATGGAACTTTACCTATAGAATATAGTGAAGTTGCTGTAACAAGAAAAATATATAGAAGTGGAGAAACAGGATATTATATAAATAAAACCCCATGCAGATTAAAAGACGTATTGGAATTATTTATGGATACAGGAATAGGCAAGGATGGATATTCAATAATAGGACAAGGTAAAATTGATGAAATATTAAGTAATAAATCAGAAGATAGAAGACACATATTTGAAGAAGCCGCAGGGATAGTAAAATATAAGACAAGAAAAGAAGAAACCGAAAAAAAATTGGAACAAACAAAATTAAATCTTCTTAGAATAAATGATATATTAACTGAAATAGAACAAAATCTAGAACCATTAAAAACTCAATCAGATAAAGCAAAGAGATTTTTAAACTTAAAGCAAGAATTAAAAGAAATAGAAATAGGTTTATTTTTATATAATATTGATAAATGTAAACAGGGATTGCAACAAATTGTAGATGATGAAGATATAATGAAATCAACACTAAACAAAGAAGAAGGAAAATTAGAAAAAATAAATTTATCAAAAGAAGAGTTAAAAGAGCAAATAGATACAATAACATTAAATATTGAAAAAACACAAAATATAGGATTTGAAGGAAAACAGGAAATTGAAAAACTAAATTCAGAAATAAATATAGCAAAAACCAAAATACAAAATAATATTGAAAATATATTAAGATTTAAAAAAGACATCGAAGAAAATGAAATTAGAATAAGAGATTTAGAAGAAGAAAAAGAGCAAAAGAAACAAAAGAAAAATAGTTTAAAAGAAAATAAACAAAAGTTTGAAAAAGAGTTAAATGAAAAAGAAGAACAATTAAAACAAATAACAGAAAAATTATCAAAAAAAGAATTAGAAATAGAAGAAAAGAAAAGGATAGTAGAGCAAAATACAGAATACAAATATGAAATTCAAAGCGAAATAAACACTTTAAATGCAAGCAAAGAAAATTTAGAGAAACGTAAAAACCAGTTAAATCAAGAAATATTATCAAATATATCTGAATTAGATAATAGTAGATTTAAAAAAGAAGAAATATCAAAACAATTTCAAAATATACAATCTCAAAGAAACAAAATATTATCAGATTTAGAAAATATATCAACAAAAAAAGAAGAAAATGAAAAAAAATTAAAAGAATTTGAAACAAACATAAATAATATTTCAAGCGAAATGAGAATAAAAGAATCAAGACAAAAATTTCTAATAGAAACAGAAAAAGAAAAAGAAGGATATATAAAAAGTGTAAAAGATTTATTAAAGGCTTGTGAAAAAATAAAAGAGCTTGGAAAAGGTATGCATGGTGTACTTGCAAACATAATAACAGTACCTGATAAATATGAAAAATCCATTGAAATGGGTTTAGGAGCAAGTTTGCAAAACATAGTTACTGATACAGAGCAAGAAGCGAAAAAACTGATAGAATATTTAAGAGAAAATAATTTAGGAAGAGCATCTTTTTTACCATTAACATCAATAAAAGGTAAAAAATTAGAAAAAATAAAAAGCAATGAGAAAGGTATACTTGGAATAGCATCTGATTTGATAGAATACGATAAAAAATATGAACAAATAGTTTTAAATTTACTAGGAAGAACAGTTATAGTTGATACAATGCAAACAGCTATATCAGTTGCAAAAACAGAAGGGTATTCATATAGAATTATAACTCTTGATGGAGATATAATAAACCCATCAGGATTAATGACAGGAGGATCTGTTACAAAAAAAACTGTAAGTATTTTAGGTCGTAACAGAGAAATAGAAAAATTAGAAAAAGAAATAAAACAAATTAGTCAAAAACTAAATCATATTGAACAAGAGAGGAAAGACTATATATTAGCAAATCAAAGCATAATAGAACAAGTTCAATTATTTGAAAAAAATCTGCAAGAAATACAAATTACATATGCTGCGGAAAAACAGAAATTAATTTCTATAGATGAGAATATAGAAAAATTCTCGTTAACTTTAAAAAAGCATAGAGAAGAAATTAAAGATATAGAAGAGCAAATTTTAAAAATATTAAAAGATAAAGAACAAAAAGAAAAAGAAATTAAAAAAGTATCAGAACAAAATACAAATTTGACTCAAGAAATAAATGAATATACAAATTCAAATAAAGATAATCAAAAATATATAGATGATTTAAATTTAGATATAACCAATTTAAAAATTTCAGTAAATTCATTTGATGAAAGTGAAATTTCAATAAACGAATTAGAAGAAAGAATAAATCAGGATATACTAAAAACAGAAAAAATTATAGCAAACAAAGGACTTCAAATTGAAGAACTACAAGCAGATGAAAACATGTTAAAACAATTAATTGAAGAATCATACATTAGAGTACAAAAAATAAAAGAACAAGTTCAAAATAGTGCAGAAGTCATTGAAAATTTGAAAAATGAAAGGATAGAAAAAAATAACAGATTTTCACAAAAAGAACAAGAACAGATAGAACAACACAAATTAATTGAAGACTTAAAATCTCAAACTGTAAAAATCGAAATAAAAAAGACAAAAATAGAAGAAGATCTAAACAGTATAATAAACAAAATGTGGGATGAATATGAATTAACTCCAAATTCAGTACAAGAATATGTAAAGCCCGAAAATATAGCAAATACACAAAAAAAAGTAAATAACTTGAGAGCGGATATACGCGATTTAGGAAGCGTCAATATAGATGCAATAGATGAATATATAAATTTGAAAAATAGATATGATTTTATGTGTGAACAACGTTTAGATTTAGATGATACAATATCAAAATTAAGAAATGTAATTTCAGAAATGACAAAAATAATGAAAGAACAATTTAAAACAAAATTTGAGTTGATAAACAAAAACTTTAAAGAAGTATTTAGTGAATTATTTGGTGGAGGAAAAGCAGAAATAACACTTACAGATGAAAATGATTTGCTTAATTGCGGAATAGATATAACAGTTCAGCCACCAGGAAAAAAATTACAAAATATGATGTTATTATCTGGTGGAGAAAAAGCATTTACAGCAATAGCATTGCTATTTGCAATACTAAAAATAAACCCAGCACCATTTTGTGTTTTGGATGAAATTGAAGCAGCACTTGATGATGTAAATGTTTATAGATATGCCGAATATCTAAAGAAATTCTCAAATGATACACAATTTTTAATAATTACACATAGGAAAGGAACTATGGAAGTAGCCGATACAGTTTATGGAGTTACAATGGAAGAAAAAGGAATATCTAAATTATTATCGATAAAATTAAAAAGATGAGAAAGTTATAGAATTTTATTATAAATTTGCTAACTAGTCAGTCGTAGTCAAAGTTTTTATCAAAAAAGTCCACTTTTTTAATAAAGTGGACTTTTAATGTTTGAATTATTCTAGATTTCTCAAAGCAGCAATTCTATCAGCAGTACTAGGATGAGTAGACCATATAGAAGAACTTTTTCTTTTAGAATTAGTAGCATTTTTTCTAAAAGGATTTACAATATACATATGAGCAGTACTGTTATTAGCAGTTTCAAGCTCATTAGGATCAGAATCTAATTTTTGAAGTGCAGAAATTAAACCATCAGGATTTCTAGTAAATTCAACAGCTGTAGCATCTGCTAAAAATTCTCTTTTTCTTGAGACAGCAAGTTGCATAAGTTTACCAAAAATAGGAGATAAAATTAAAAATATCAATCCAATAAGCATTAAAATTGCATTTCCATTTTTAGAATCATCATTTCTACTTCGCATACCACCCCAAAATAGAGCTCTAGAGAAAATATCTGAAAGCATAACAACAAAACCTACCATAACAGTAACTATAGCAGAAAGACGAATATCATAATTTTTTATATGACTCATTTCATGAGCAATTACACCCTCAAGTTCATAATAATCTAATCTATTAAGTAATGCAGTAGTAACACAAATTATAGAATGTTCAGGATCTCTTCCAGTAGCAAATGCATTTGGTTGAGAGTCTTCTACTACATAAAGTTTAGGTCGATGTTCTAATCCAGATGAAACCATTAAAGAATCTAAAATATTAACCAATTTTAAATTTTCATCTTTAGTAGCAGGTCTAGCCTTATTAAGACTCAAGATAATTTTATCACTATAATAATATGAAGCCCAAGCAGAAATAATAGAAAATGTTAAAGCAAAAATTATAGCAAAATATCCAAAATCTAAAGCCATAAAAATATAATATAAAATTAATGAAATTGCTAAAATAAAACCTAATACAATTGCAATAGATTCTATTTTATTTTTTCTAATAACTTCGAACATAAAATCACCTCTATTTTAACGATTGATTTGTTTTAAGAAAAAGGGAGCAAGAAAGCCTGCCCCCAATCTTATTTTAAATTGTTAAACATATAACAACAAGTAAGATTTATTTACTAAAATCTACTTTTACATTCTTTCTAGCTTCTTCATTTTCAGCATTAAATAGCTCATGAGGTTTAAAATTAAACATATTAGCAATAATATTGCTAGGGAATAATTCTAATTTTGTGTTATATTTTGTAACTGTATCATTATAAAATTGTCTAGAAAAAGAAATTTTATTTTCAGTATTACGTAATTCTTCTGATAAATCTGCAAAATTCTGATTTGCTTTAAGATCAGGATAATTTTCAGAAACTGCCATAATAGTTTTTAGAGCTCCAGATAATTGATTATCAATATTAGCTTTGTCTGTAATTGATTGAGTATTTGCCCATGAAGTTCTAAGTTTAGCTATTTTTTCAAAAGTTTCAGATTCATGAGTCATATATCCTTTGACAGTCTCAACAAAATTAGGAATTAAATCAAACCTTCTTTGAAGTTGAACATCTATCTGACTCCATGCATTTTCTACTCTATTTTCAATGGTTTTAAAACTATTATAAATTGAAATAGCATATATAATAACTAATATAACAATAGCAAGAATAATCCAACCTATCATAAAAATACCTCCTTTATATATATAAATTACTTATAGATGTATAATATCACAAAAATATATAATATGCAAATAAAATACAAAAAAATTCTTTAACATAAAAAAGTACAAGCCGCATATAATATATTATATACCAACATTTATAAAATAAAAAGTAAAAAAATTACAAATTTGACAAAGAAATAAAAAGATAGTATAATAACTTTGTTGTTAAAGGAGGAAAATGATTTTTATGAAGAAAAAATGCAAACCATCTATTTCTATAATGAAAATCATCAGTGTAAGTATAATACTTTTAATACTTTCAGGAGTAGGAGTCATAGCAATGGCAACTCAAATGAATACTATAACAATAACTTTAGCAAGTGGATATGAATTAACAGTATTAACAAATAAGGCAAATGTATCAGAAATATTAGAAGAAAATAATATAGTTTTAGATGCGAACGAGAAAACAACTCCAAATTTAGATGAAAAAATCACTTCAGAAAAAACAATCATAATATCTGATAAATCAATACAAGAGATACAAGTAGCAAAAGTATCTGAAAATGGTATAGAAACTACTTTAGAAGAGATTTTAGATAATTATTCACCAATAACAGAAAAGATTGTTACAGAAGAAGTTCCAATACCATTTGAAACTATAACAAAAGATGTTTCAAATAGTAGTGAAAATACTAAAAATAAGGTAATTAGACAAGGTGAAGAAGGAATCAAACAAATAACTTATAAAATAAAATATAAAAATAATGAAGAATTAGAAAGAACAATATTATCAGAAAATATAATCAAAGAACCTATAGATAAAATAGTTCAGGTTCAGTCAAATATAACATCTAGATCTTCAGCATCATCAAGGAATTCATCAGGAACTACAATATTTAAAGTAACTGCATATTGTCCATGTGCAAAATGTTGCGGAAAGTTTGCATCAGGATATACTGCATCCGGAACAAAAGCAACGCCAGGAAGAACAGTAGCAGCATCATCACAATTTGCATTTGGAACAAAATTATTAATAAATGGAACTACATATACAGTAGAAGATAGAGGAGGAGCAATTACAGGAAATAAAATAGATATATATTGTAGTACACATGCAGAGGCTTTAGCTTGGGGAATAAAATACCTACCAGTTCAAGTGGTAAAATAATAATTAAAATAGACAATTTAAAATTATAATTTTAAATTGTCTATTTTAATATATAAAAGGTAAATATAATAATCTGTGTACTTGTTTCCACAATATAAATATGTTATAATGCTCTGGAAAGAAGGATGGAGAGAAAAAATGAAATTAATATCATGGAATGTTAATGGAATAAGAGCATGTGTAAATAAAGGATTTATAGACTTTTTTAAAAAAATTAATGCAGATATATTTTGTATTCAAGAAACAAAATGCCAAAAAGAACAAATAGATTTAAATTTTCAAGAATACTTTAGTTATTGGAATAGTGCTGAAAAAAAAGGCTATTCAGGAACAGCAATTTTTACAAAGAAAAAACCAATAGAAGTAACTTATGGAATAGGAATAGAAGAACATGATAAAGAAGGGAGAATTATAACATTAGAGTATGACAACTTTTTCTTAGTAAATAATTATACACCAAATGCAAAAAGAGAGCTTGAAAGATTGTCATATAGAATGATATGGGAAGATGAAATACGACAATATCTATTAAAACTTAATAAAGAAAAACCAGTAATAATGTGTGGAGATTTAAATGTAGCACATCAAGAGATAGATCTGAAAAACCCAAAGCAAAATAGAGGAAATGCAGGATTTACTGATGAAGAAAGAGAGAAAATGACAGAACTTTTGCAATCAGGCTTTACAGACACATTTAGATACTTATATCCAACTAAACAAAATGAATATAGCTGGTGGTCATATATGAGACAATCACGTGAAAAAAATATTGGATGGAGAATAGACTACTTTATAGTATCAAAAAAGATTGAAACAAAAATAGACGAAGCTAAAATACATCAGGAAGTATTAGGAAGTGATCATTGTCCAGTTGAACTAGATATTGAAATATAATGAATTTAAGAAAGGAAAATATAAAAAAATGAAAGAAGTAAAAAATAATATAACAAAATGGATGTATTGGTTTTTATTTGCCATAAGTGTAATTGCTATTTATAAATTATTAGATAATTTCGCAATAATAACATCAGCAATAGGTGAGTTTATTAACATAATAGCACCATTTTTAGGAGGTCTTCTAATAGCATATATTTTATACATACCAGCATCACGAATTGAAAAAGTTTTAAGAAAATCTAAAAATAGATTGATAAAAAATAATGCAAGAAAACTAGGAGCATTTATTGCATATATAATAGCAATAATAATAATAATTGTAATATTAAATTTAATATTACCAACAGTAATTACAAGTATAGTAGAATTAGTAAATAATTTTCAAGGATATTATCAAACATTATTAGATGAAATAGCAAAACTTCCTGAAGATTCAATTTGGAAAAGCGAGCAAATTAAAAGTATATTATCATCAATTCAAAATATAGATTTATCTAAAATAATAAATATAGATACAATAATGCAATATGCAAAAGGAGCAATAAGTTTAGCAACTGGAGTATTTGATATATTTGTAATGGTTATAGTTTCTATATATGCTTTATTAGAAAGAGGCAAAATATTAAGTTTCGCAAGAAAGCTAATTTCAGCAATTTTTGATGAAGAAATTTGCCAAAAAGTCGGAAAATATTTTAATGATTCAAATAAAATATTCTATAAGTTCTTATCTAGTCAAATTATAGATGCAATAATTGTAGGAATTATAACTACAATAATGATGTCGATTTTAAAAGTAAGATATGCTGTACTATTAGGATTTATCATAGGATTATTCAACATAATACCATATTTTGGAGCAATTGTTGCAGTGGCAATATCAATATTAATAACATTAATAACGGGTGGATTTACACAAGCCATCTGGATGGCTATTTCAGTAATAATATTACAACAAATTGATGCTAATATAATAAATCCTAAAATAGTGGGAAATTCGTTAGAAATTAGTCCATTATTAATAATATTTTCAGTAACTGTAGGTGGAGCATATTTTGGAGTGATAGGAATGTTTTTAGCAGTTCCTGTTGCAACAGTATTAAAAATAGTTATTGATGACTATATTCAATTTAAAAATAAAAGAAAAATGTTAGGTTTAAACAATAAAACTAAATTTGATGTTGACAACCAATTTAAAATATGATAATATATTGTATATTTTATGCAAACGATAACCTAATCATAAATTTAAATAATGATAAAAGGTGATTAAAATAAAAAATAAAAAAATGAAGAATTCAAAAAAATAAATATAAAAAATCTAGTTGGCAAAAACAATTAATATTGCCAACAGGTTTTTTATTGTCATTTTTAAATTATGTTTTCAAACTAAAAAATTGAGGAATTATGCATATCCGTAAATTTTAAAAGACAAATTGTAAGAGCAGACAATTTGAAACCTAAAATTAAAAATATGTATAAGAAGAACTTTTTTTAGTATATAGATTTTTTCTGCTTAATATTTTTTAGGGGTGATTATTTTGGTAAAAGAAATAAAATACGAGAAAGCTTCACGTATGGATTTTTCAAAAGTTGGCGATTATATCGAAATGCCAAATCTTATCAAAGTTCAAAGAGATTCTTATAATTGGTTTGTAGAAGAGGGGCTAGGAGAAGTATTAAAAGATATTTCACCAATAGTTGATTATTCAGGAAATTTAGTTTTAGAATTTTTTGATTACTATATGGAAGATAAAACAAAATACACATTAGAAGAAGCAAAAGAGAGAGATGCAACATATTCAACAAGATTACATGTAAAAGTAAGATTAATCAACCGTGAAACAGGAGAAATTAAAGAACAAGAAATTTATCTAGGTGACTTTCCACTGATGACAGAAACAGGAACATTTATAATAAATGGAGCTGAAAGAGTTGTAGTAAGTCAGCTAGTACGTTCACCTGGATGTTATTATGCAGAAGAATTTGATACAAAAACAGGTAGAAAAACTTATACATCAACAATTATGCCTTTAAGAGGAGCATGGCTAGAATATGAAACAGATGGTAATGACATTTTTTATGTGCGTGTAGATAGGACAAGGAAAATACCTGTAACAACACTATTAAGAGCAATTGGACTAGTAACAGATGATCAAATCAGATCATTATTTGGCGAAGAAGCAATGATTGAAGCTACTATACAAAAAGATCCAATAAAAACAGGGGAAGAAGCATTGATAGAAATCTATAAAAAATTAAGACCAGGAGAACTTCCAACAGTTGATGCTGCTAGAAGCCTATTTAATGGATTGTTTTTTGATAATAGAAGATATGATTTAGCAAAAGTAGGAAGATTTAAGTTTAACCAAAAATTAAGTTTATCAGAAAGAATAAAAAATCAAATATCTGCAAACACAATAATAGACAAAGAAACTGGAGAAGTGTTTGTAAATGAAGGAGAAGTCATTTCAGAAGAAATAGCAGAGGCTATACAAAATTCTGGAATAAATATTGTAGATATTAAACATACAGAAAAAACAATAAGAATAATAGGAAATGGAACAGTTAATATTCATAAAGTATTACCAAATGTTGATTTAAGTACTTTACATTTCAAAGAAAATGTAAATTATGAAGTATTAAAGAATATCATTGACAATACAGAAGAATCACAAATAATTGCAACATTAAAACAAAGATATGATGAATTAATACCAAAAACAATAACAACAGAAGATATAATTGCATCTATCAACTATCTACTAAATTTATCACATGGGTTAAATAAACCTGATGATATAGATCATTTAGCAAACCGTAGAATAAGATGTGTTGGCGAATTATTACAAAATCAATTTAGAATTGGATTAACAAGGTTAGAAAGAGTAGTACGTGAGAGAATGACAATTCAAGACCTAGATGTAGTAACACCACAAACATTGATTAACACAAAACCAATAACATCAGCAATAAAAGAATTTTTCGGAAGCTCACAACTTTCACAATTTATGGATCAAACTAATCCATTATCTGAATTAACAAATAAAAGAAGAATATCTGCTTTAGGACCGGGAGGTCTTTCAAGAGAAAGAGCAGGATTTGAAGTACGTGATGTACATTATACTCATTATGGAAGATTATGTCCTGTAGAATCACCAGAAGGGCCAAATATTGGACTAATTTCTGCATTATCTTCATTTGCTAGTATAAATGAATATGGATTTATAGAAACACCATATAGAAAAGTAGATACAAAAACTCATAAAATTACAGATATAGTAGAATATATGAGTGCTGATAAAGAAGATAAATATTTAATAGCTCAAGCCACAGAACCAATGAATCCAGATGGAACATTTGTACATGATAGAGTTAGAGTAAGATATCAAAATGAAATACTAGAAGTAGAAAAAGACATGGTTCAATATATTGATGTGTCACCAAAACAATTAGTATCAATAGCAGCAGCAATGATACCATTTCTAGAACATGATGACTCAAAACGTGCACTTATGGGTGCAAACATGCAACGTCAAGCAGTTCCATTAATGATTACAGAATCTCCAATTGTAGGAACAGGAATAGAATATAGAGCAGCAAAAGATTCAGGAATATTAATATTAGCAGAAGATGATGGAGTAGTACAAAAAGTTACAGGAGACTCAATTACAGTAAAATATAAAAATGGAAAAACAGTAGTACATAAATTACGCAAATTTAAAAGAACAAACGGTGGAACATGTATTAATCAAAAACCAATTGTAGTAAAAGGTGAAAAAGTACATAAGGGAGATGCTATAGCAGATGGACCATCTACACAAAATGGTGAAATGGCATTAGGAAAAAATGTGCTTATTGCATTTACTACATGGGAAGGGTATAACTACGAAGATGCTGTATTAATAAGTGAAAGACTAGTAAAAGAAGATGTATATACATCAATACATATTGAAGAATATGATTGTGAATGTCGTGACACAAAATTAGGTGCAGAAGAGATAACACGTGATATACCAAATGTTGGTGATGATGTATTAAAAGATTTAGACGAAAATGGAATAATAAGAATTGGTGCAGAAGTTAGACCAGGAGATATATTGGTAGGAAAGGTAACTCCAAAAGGTGAAACAGAATTAACAGCTGAAGAAAGATTATTACGTGCTATATTTGGAGAAAAAGCAAGAGAAGTTAGAGACACATCTTTAAGAGTACCACATGGAGAAGCAGGAACAGTAGTAGATATTAAGATATTTACAAGAGATAATTCAGAAGAATTAGCACCAGGGGTAAATCAAGTTATTAGATGTTATATTGCAACAAAAAGAAAAATATCAGTTGGAGATAAAATGGCAGGACGTCATGGAAATAAAGGTGTAATATCAAGAATTTTACCTGTAGAGGATATGCCATTTTTACCTGACGGAACTCCTGTAGATATATTACTTAATCCATTAGGTGTACCATCACGTATGAATTTAGGTCAGGTATTAGAAGTACATTTAGGATGGGCAGCAAGAGCACTTGGATGGAAAGTATCAACACCAGTATTTGATGGAGCAAAGGAAAGCGAAATAATAGAATTATTAAAAAAGGCTGGATTATCTGAAGATGGAAAAACTATTCTTTATGATGGTAGAACAGGTGAACCTTTTGATAAACCAATTACAGTAGGTGTTATGTATATGCTAAAATTGCATCATTTAGTAGATGATAAAATTCATGCACGTTCAACAGGTCCATATTCACTAGTAACACAACAACCACTTGGAGGAAAAGCACAATTTGGTGGACAACGTTTCGGAGAGATGGAAGTTTGGGCATTAGAAGCATACGGAGCAGCATATACATTACAAGAAATATTAACAGTAAAATCTGATGATGTAGTAGGAAGAGTAAAAACATATGAGGCTATAGTAAAAGGAGAAAATATACCAGAGCCAGGAGTTCCAGAAAGTTTCAAAGTTTTAGTAAAAGAATTACAATCATTAGGATTAGATGTAAGATTATTTTCAGAAGATAATAGAGAGTTAGAATTAAAAGAAAATATAGATGATGGAATTGATTTTAACAATTTAGATGAGGACAAAAAAGCTTTAGAACAACAAGATTTACTAGATGAAGAAGATTTAGAAGACGGATATATGGAAGAAGGAAATGAAGAAATAGAAGACAGTGATGATTTATTTGAAGAATTGGATGAAGAAGATGGAGAAGATTCTATATTCGACAACGATTTAGCTGAAGATAATATTGATGATAGCGAAGACAATTATTAATGTATAAAAAAATAAATATGAGGCTGAAAAGTTTTAAAAATAAAAAGTATCAGCCTCGATAATTTAATAAATCTGAAGGAATTTTTTATCGACAGGAAGGAATTGTTCGAGCAGTGGGTAGAATTAAAATATTCTTAAGATTATCTAGAATCCAATTTTTAATAGGGGGACAAAAATGGAGGAATTAGAGTTATTTGATAAAATAAAAATAGGACTTGCATCAGATGAAAAAATAAGAGAATTATCAAAAGGCGAGGTAAAAAAGCCAGAAACAATAAACTATAGAACTCTTAAACCAGAAAGAGACGGCTTATTTTGTGAAAGAATTTTTGGACCAACAAAAGACTGGGAGTGCCATTGTGGAAAATATAAAAGAGTTAGATATAAAGGAATAGTTTGCGATAGATGTGGAGTAGAAGTTACAAAATCTAAAGTAAGAAGAGAAAGAATGGGACATATTGAACTTGCAGCGCCAGTAGCACATATATGGTATTTTAAAGGAATACCAAGTAGAATTGCTTTAATGTTAGATGTATCTCCTAGAAATTTAGAAAAAATTATTTATTTTGCATCATATATAGTTATAGATAAAGGAACATCAGGATTGGAAAAATGTCAAGTATTGACAGAAAAAGAATATCATGATGCAGAAGAAAAATATGGTAAAAAGTCATTTAAAGCAGGCATTGGAGCAGAAGCAATAAGAAAGCTATTAGAAGAAATTGATTTAGACAAATTAGTAGACAAGATAAAAAAAGAACTAGAAAAAGCAAGCGAACAAAAGAAAGCAAAATTGATAAAAAGATTAGATACAGTAGAATCATTCAAATTATCAGGAAATAGACCAGAATGGATGATAATGAATGTAATTCCAGTCATTCCACCAGACTTAAGACCTATGGTACAATTGGATGGAGGAAGATTTGCTACATCTGATTTAAATGATTTATATAGAAGAGTAATAAATAGAAATAATAGATTAAAACGATTATTAGAATTAGGAGCACCTGAAATAATTGTAAGAAATGAAAAAAGAATGCTACAAGAATCAGTAGATGCTTTAATAGATAATTCTAGAAGAGGTAGACCTGTAACAGGTGCAGGTAATAGACCTTTAAAATCATTATCAGATATGCTTAAAGGAAAACAAGGTAGATTCCGTCAAAACCTATTAGGAAAAAGAGTTGATTATTCAGGACGTTCAGTAATAGTAGTAGGACCAGAACTAAAAATATATCAATGTGGATTGCCAAAAGAAATGGCAATAGAATTATTTAAACCTTTCGTAATGAGAGAATTGGTAGGAAGGCATATAGCTCATAATATAAAAAATGCTAAAAGAATGGTAGAAAGATTAAGCCCAGAAGTATGGGGAATATTAGAAGAAGTTATACAAGATCATCCAGTAATGCTAAACCGTGCACCAACATTACATAGGTTAGGAATTCAAGCATTTGAACCAGTATTAGTAGAAGGTAGGGCAATAAAATTACATCCACTTGTATGTACAGCATTTAATGCTGACTTTGATGGTGACCAAATGGCAGTTCATTTACCATTATCGCCAGAAGCACAAGCAGAAGCTAGATTTTTGATGTTATCTACAAACAATCTATTAAAGCCACAAGATGGTAAACCAGTTACAGTACCAACACAAGACATGATACTTGGAAGTTATTATTTAACTATGGAAGTACCTGGAGAATTAGGTGAAGGAAATTATTTCAGATCTCCAGAGGAAGCAGTTGTAGCCCATGAAAATGGAGCAGTTGGAATACATGCAAGAATTCATGTAAGAGTAACAAAAGAAATAGATGGCAAATTACAACATAAATTTGTAGAAACTACAGTAGGTAGAATCATTTATAATGAAGGAATACCACAAGATTTAGGATTTATTGATAGAACTGATCCAGAGAAAATGTTTGACTTTGAAATAAATTTTACAGTTGATAAAAAAGCACTAGGACCAATTATTGCAAAATCAATTAACACACATGGATTATCAGAAACAGCAGAATTACTTGATTATATAAAAGAGACAGGATTTAAATATTCTACCAAGGGAGCAATTACAGTATCAGTAGCTGATGTTAAAGTACCAGAGGCCAAAAAAGAAATATTAGCAGATGCAGATAAACAAATTGATGCAATAAGAAAGCAATATAGAAGAGGGTTAATTACAGAACAAGAAAGATATGGAGCAACAATTAATGTATGGGAAAAAGCAACAAAACAAGTTGGAGAAGAAATGAAAAAGAATTTTGATGACTTAAATCCTATATATATGATGGCTCAATCTGGAGCACGTGGTAATATGAATCAATTAAGGCAAATTGCAGGAATGAGAGGTCTTATGGCTGGTACAACAGGTAAAGCAATAGAAATACCAATTAAATCTTCATTCCTTGAAGGTCAAGATGCACTAGAATATTTCGTATCATCACATCAAGCACGTAAAGGTTTAGCAGATACAGCTTTAAGAACAGCAGACTCTGGTTATTTAACAAGAAGATTAGTTGATGTTTCTCAAGATATAATAGTTAGAGAAGAAGATTGTGGAAGTCAAGATGGAACATATGTATATACAATAAAAGATGGAAATCAAGTAATAGAAAAAATGCAAGAAAGATTACTTGGAAGATACCCAGTACAAGATATAATAGACCCAAATACTAAAGAAGTGATTGTTGATAAGGAAACTCTAATAACAGATGATTTAGCAGAAAAAATAGTAGCAGCAGGAATAGAAAAAGTTTATGTGCGTTCAGTATTAGGATGTAGAGCTAAACATGGAGTATGTCAAAAATGTTATGGTATGAGTTTAGCAAGAAGAAATAAAGTATCAATTGGAGAAGCCATAGGAATTGTTGCAGCTCAATCAATTGGTGAACCAGGTACTCAGCTTACAATGAATACAAAGCATCTTGGTGGAGCAGGTTCAGCGGATATAACACAAGGTCTTCCAAGAGTTGAAGAATTATTCGAAGCTAGAAAACCAAAAGGATTAGCAGTAATTACAGAAATTGCAGGAAAAGTAAAAATACAAGAAACTAAAAAGAAAAAAGAAATTGTAGTAACATCTAATGAGGATTCAAAAACATATACAATACCATTTGGATCTAAATTAAAGGTAAAAGATGGAGATATGGTAGAATCAGGTGATGCTCTAATTGAAGGTTCAATTAATCCAAGCGAGATATTACAGATTAAAGGACCAGAGGGAGTTTATGAGTATTTAATTTCTGAAGTACAAAAAGTCTATAGAAATCAAGGTGTTGATATAAACGATAAGCATATAGAAGTTATTGCAAGGCAAATGCTTAAAAAGGTAAAAATTGAAGAGCAAGGTGATACAACAATGTTCCCTGGTTCGCTAGTAGATATGTACGAGTTTGAAGAAGAAAATAAAAAAGTAGTAGATCAAGGATTAAGACCTGCTACTGCAAGAAGAATATTACTTGGAATAACTAAAGCAGCACTTGCAACAGATAGCTTTTTATCTGCAGCATCATTCCAAGAAACAACTAGGGTCTTAACAGAAGCAGCAATAAAGGGAAAAGCAGACCAATTAATAGGGTTAAAAGAAAATGTTATTATTGGTAAACTAATTCCAGCTGGAACAGGTATGGCAAAATATCAGAACACACATATTAATACAGAAAAAAATGATGAAGAACAAAATGTAGCAGAACAAACTTCAACAATATAGTATATTAGAATGTCATAAAATAAACTAAAACAAAAATCCAACTTTTATGAAGTTGGATTTTTTACTTGTTGTATTTGCATTTCAGTATATAATAATTTTATAAATTGAATTTGAAAACATTATTGTTTAGTTCCGACTCTTATAATTTTAGTTAAAGGAGTATATATATCAGTTGAAATTAATGTTTTTGAAACAACTGCTCCATTAAGACTTAAAATTTTATAAGTTTCATATTTATATCCATAATATCCATATTGTTTAACTACTTGAGTTCCTACTGGTAAACTATTATCATTTATATATTTTGTTTCAAAAGGTGTAGTTTGCAATTTTTGAGCAGAGATAGTAACATCATATTCTATCTCTTCTTTAATTCCTTTAATAGAAATATTAACAACACCATTTTTAGCGGAAGCAATCAATTTTATAGGGTATTTTCTAGTATTTTTAAATTTAAAATCTATACTTCCATAAGCAACAGTAGCATCTTTTCCTAGAGGAACATATGTAACTGAATATCTATGATTTTTTCTTTCCACAATGTCTAAATTAGCTTCTAAAACAGTATTATATAATGTAGAAGATACTTGACAAATTCCTCCACCTAAACCATATTCGATACCTGAACTAGTATAAATAGAAGCTTCTTTGAAACCATTTTTGATTGTTCTTTCACCAACAGTTTGATTATATGAAAATGTTTGACCAGGAAGTATGACTACATTGTTTAATTTTGCAGTTGCTAGTTCAACATTTGTACTTCTATTTTTATTACTAACATCATATTTAGTAGAATATGTAGATAATGTATCAATAAATATTTCATCACCTAAATCGTCAATTCCTATTTCAGGTTCGATAATTTTTAAAGGAATCACGTATTCATCTTTTTGTTCTTGTAATAAAGAATCAATTTCTTCAAATGTAATTGCAAAATCTACACCAGAAGAACCTAAATTTAGTTCAAAAGGATCTTTTACAATATAAGCATTTTTAGGTTCAGTATGTACCTCATTATAAATTTTTTGGATGTCTATTCCAGCAGGCATTGCACTTTCAACAGGTAATGAAATTGAATATGATGATGATATATCTTCAAGTGTAGAAATAATTAAATTTTGGGTTTCATCATACAGTAAAGATACACCTTCTTTTCCTTTTAAAATTATTAACTCATTATTTTCAATATAATAACTTGGTTGTTTAATAAGACCAGGTATTTCTAGACTAATATTATTTATAATATTTGATAATTTTTCATTATTATATTGTAAATCCACATCAAGTTCTCTGGAAAATAAAAAAGAGGATATAATTTGAAAATTACTTTTAAAAATATTTCCAGAACGCCCAATTAAATAAGCTTCTTCAATGATTGAAGAAAAATCATAATGAGCATCAAAATCTTCAGAAGGTACAATTGTAGTTTGATAATCCTGATATGACAAAGTTAAAGGATTTTCTAGTTTAGCACTTAATTGCTCTGAAAGCTTTAATGAAGCTTCTTGAGTAGAAAGATCAGATATATCAATACCATTAATTTTGATCCCACTAATTATTTTATTATTTCCCATATTAAAAAGAGCAAATACTGTGTTAAAAATAATTAGTAAAATTAGTATAAAAAAGATAATACAAACTAGTAATATGTAAAAATGTTTTTTACTATGTACAGAATGATTTATATCAGATTTATTTTCGTTAGTACTGCAAGAATGGTCTATATTTGTATTATTTTCTGTTGGTATTTCTTTTTCAAGTGTGTTTTCTAATTTTTTGGTCATAATATTTCCTCCATTCCTCTACTATATAATATAACATATAAACAACAATTATACAATAAATATTTTGTCGTTTTATAAAGAATAATGTAAAAATTTTTAATATAAAAATAAAACTGCTGTTAAAGTAAAAATACTTTTAATAGCAGTTTTTATTAGCAATATTTTATAAGGATTATTCTATTTTTTCACATTCTAATTTTACTTGATCTTTGCAATCTTGATCAGGATTTTTAAAACTTAAATACCAACTTAATCCATTTCTATTTTCATTTATATATTTAACTCTTTCTTGTAATTCAGGATATGTTTGTGGTGCTGGAACTATTACAGGTTGCCCAGGTATCCAATTTGCAGGAGTAGAACCACTACTACAATCTGCCATTTGAAGGCTCTGAACGATTCTAAGTATTTCAGGTATAAATCTACCAACATTTAAAGGATATACTAAAATTACTCTTATAATTCCTTTATCATCTATAATAAAAACATTCCTTACTGTTTTTGTAGTACTTATATCGCTTGCTATCATTCCATATTTTCGTGCTATTTGCCCATTTCTATCAGCTATTATTGGAAATGGAATTTGTATGCCTGTTCTACAATAAATATCATACATCCATGCAAGATGTGAAGCGTTACTTATTTTACCAATGTTACATTTTACTTTTTCAAGTATTAATTGATGTATTTACAAGATTCAACTCTGAAAAATTAAAGTAAAGATAAATATTTTTATTTTCATCTAATTCCACTCTATCTATTAGTTCATATAGTATTTTTCTGCTTGGTTTCTCGAATTTCAAAAACTCATTTATTATATTTTCAATATCTTCATTACGTTTTGCACCTTTTTGCTTTTCATTAATTAATTTAATTTTGCTTTCAATACTTTTTTGTTCTTTTTTTAGCCTGTCTCTTTCTTCTATGAAGCCCCTTGAGTATCTAAAATAATCATCGTTGGATATAATTCCATCTAGATTGTCGAAATACATTTTATCTATTTTCTTTGATATTTCTTCTACTTGTTTTTCAACATTTTTAAGATTGTATTCTTCTTTTTCAATTAAATTTTCATAATTATTCTGATATTTTTCATATATTATTTTTAAAGCATTTTTGTCGCAATAAATTTGACAAATGTTTCTAATAGCATTTAATGTTTTTTCCTCAAATTTATTGTAATTATAATTACATGTTTTGCATTTGCGGTCTTTTCCTCTTGCTAGACTACAATCTATATAGCCTATTTTCTCTTTTTTTCCTCTATAACATACTCTTGATTGTCTGCCACAATTGTGACAAAACATAAGTCCTTTGAATAAAAAATCATGCTTTGTTGCTGACATGCTTTTTTTGCCTTTTATAATTTCTTGAACTTTTGAAAACAGTTCTTTTGAGATTATTGCTTCATGGGTGTTTTCTACTCTTATGTGCTCTTCTTCTTCCTTCTTTATCTTCTTTTTTACCTTATATGATACTGAAACACATTTATTTTGCACTGTGTTTCCTATATATGCTTCATTTACTAATATTGATCTTATGCTTTTAGGATTCCATGTTTCTCTTTGATGCTTCATGTTTAAATATTGACTTGGTGGTTTAATTTTTTCTTTATCGAAGATAGTTGCTATTCTTTGAAATCCATTTCCTTCTGAATATAACTCAAAAATTCTTTTTACATTATATGCAACATTTGTGTCTATTTCTAATTTGTTTTTTTGCGTGCTACTTTTCTTATATCCATATGGTGCAATTGTTCCTAAATATTCTCCATTTAATTCTTTTTCTTTAAAAACTCCTTTGATTTTTTTAGATATATCTTTTGCGTACATATCATTTATTATAGCTTTAAATGGTGTTACATCATTGTTTGTACTATCTATAAATGTATCTATACCATCTAATATTGATACATATCTAACTCTTTTTTCAAGGAAATAATTTTCTATGTAATATCCTGTTTTTATATAGTCTCTTCCTAGTCTTGATAAGTCTTTTGTTATTACCATATTGATTCTTTGCGTTTCTATGTCATTTATCATTCTTTGAAAATTTTTTCTTTCAAACGTTGTTCCTGATACTCCATCATCTATGTACTCATCTATAAAAATAAGGTTGTTTTCTTTTATGTATCTTTGTAATATGTTTCTTTGATTTGATACGCTTTCGCTTTCTAACTTGTCACCATCATCTCTGGATAAACGAATATAGATTCCGACCTTAAAGGTGATATTAGATATATTTTGATTGCTAAAAAACATGTACTTTTACCTCCTATTTTCTAGCAATCACCTGCTAGTTCTATTTTTCTATATTTATTCAAGTTTTTCTTTTGTTTCTAGTCTTTCTTTTAAATATTCTTTAAATGCATTTCCAAGTTTTTTGTTTATATCTTCCTTTTGGTTGCTAAATATGCAATATACTTTTTCTGTCTCATTTTCCATTTTGACTTTCTCCTTTATTGAATATTATTAAAGGTGTTTCAAAAAATAACTGTTTTTTAGAATATAATAAAAAAGCCTTTAGGCTATGTACGTTTTATTGTTTGCATAGTTTTGGCTTTTTGTTTAGTTTAAAATTTGTTCACCACTTTTTTAGCATGGTGATTGATATGGAAATTGAACATGATTTCCATATATTTCAAGATATAATTATTTTTTTATTTTAATTGCATTATATAGTCTACTTTTTAAAAGTCAATATTTAAAATGTATTTTTGCAAAAGGCAGTTTTTTCGATTTTTGCAATTTTCTGTCTTTGTAATTTTTTCAAATCATAATACTTACACTATTCTAAATATAGCCATTCTCGGTTATGGATAGTAATAAAATATTCAATAAATTTTTATTCATTTTTTTACGTTTTTGGCATTATTTTATAGAAAAAATATATAGAATGAATCATTTTCGATTAATAAAATATATTTTAGAAAATTTATTTTCATATTTTTATCAAACTGATATATTAAATAAACTTCTTCAATTTTTGTATTTTTTATATATTCGTCTTTATTTTTTCTTTTTAAAAATAAATCTTTATATCCATTAATTAAATATTCCTAATTCGCTTAATTTTGTGTCTAGTTTTTATTGACTATTCCACCCGCTTTAACGAGTCAAAAAAATGTACAAACCGGATGCTTTTGATTATCTATTTATATACTTTAATCTAAAATTTTGATATATGTATTTTATTTTTCTTTATTATATGATATATTCATATTACCTTATTTTGAGTACGAAAGGATGGTTTTAATTGTTTGAATTATTTATTAAAGAATGTTATGATGAAGCAATCGAATTAAAAAAGCAATTTGAAATTACAGAAGATAAAAAATGGTCAGCACTTACAATTACAAATGAACTTTTTGTTCAATTAGGTCATTACAGTTTTATTATATGTAACAATAAATTTGTTGAAGAAAATGGAAGAATTATAAATAATCCTAAAGATGAATTATCTGATATTTTGCTTCAACTATGTGCATTGTGCGGAAAGCTTAATATCGATAAAAATCATCTTAAATCCTACAACTTTAGGGTAACTACTTTAAATGAAGCAGTTCTGCAATTAGTAACTTTAGTAGGTCAACTGACAGAATGCATAATGGAACTTGAAGCATACAGGCATTCAAAAGAAAGACTTGGATATTCTACAAAAATAGAATTTATAATTGAAAGAATTAATAAATGTTTTTCAATTATTTTTAAAATCGCAGAAAATCAAAATTATGATATGATTTTTGAATTTAATTTAATGAAAAAAAATTCATTAGAATTTTTAAAAAATTATAGTAAGGAAAAATATTATGTATAATTACCCCATTATTGATCTTCATGCCACTTGGTTGGTTGTAAACCCTATACAGGGTTGCCCTAACAGATGTAAATATTGTTTTTTAAATGGAGTAGGACTAACTGGTATAAAACCAATCGAATTATTGCAACCATATGAAACTATAAAGATGTTAAAAGAATCCAACCTATATAATCAACAAATACCTATATGCATTGAATCTCAATCTGATGCTTTTTCAACTCCGAAAAACATAGAATACGTAAAAGAGTTAATAGATATCATGCATAAGCAGCATATAATGAATACCAAAATATTCATTACTAAATGTAAAATACCTAATAATTTTATTGACTACTTAAAAAAATATAGAGAAGCTGGACATAATTTTATATTTTTTTTAAGTTATTCTGGTTTGGATAATGATATAGAAATAGGTATTAACAAAAACAATATTAAAGATAATTTCATAAAATTAAAAGAAAATGGTTTTGATATCATACATTATTGGAGACCTTTTATACCTCAAAATTCATCTAAAGAAAGAATCATAGAAGTTATGAATTTTGTAAAGCAATATGCTAGATGCTCAATAGCAATTGGTTTAAAGGCTCAAAATACTTTTATTGACAAGCTTGATTTTTGGGAAGATATAAAGAAATATCCTGAAGCACCTTATGCTGAAAGTATTTGGACAAAAGAAGCATACGAATATATATATGGTGCAAATCCAATATTAAATGACGATTATCCAATATTTCAATCTACTTCTTGTGCAATTGCTTATGTAAAAAAAGAATGCGATAGAAATGCTTTTTATGGCTCTAATATTTGTATGAATTACAATAAGTGCCCTGAATCTCAACGAAAAATTTGCAATAATTATTATATCTACACCAATAAAAACATTTCAGAAGAAACAATAAAAAAACTGCTAGATAATCTTCATTTAGATATCAGAACTGTAAAAATAACTATAAATTATGAGTTAAGGCAAATATGCTTAGAAGGCATAGAACTTGGAATGAAGCATTTTACCTATTTAACACAGTTAACTAGATTTAAAATACTTGCCAAGAAAATCAATGGAGATTATTATTGGAATACTTCTGTGAATAATGCTAAACAATTGCATATTTGAGGAGGTAGTAATGATAAAAAAAGCAGTCATCCCAATTGCTGGCTATGGGACAAGAATGTTGCCAGCTACAATATCTATTCCTAAGACAATGCTTAACGTTGTTGATAAACCTATTATAGAATACATTATAGATGAAGTAATCAATGCTCGGAATAACAGAAATTTTATTAATAACAAATTTAGGATCTTCAATTATTGAAAATCATTTTGCACGAAGTTTTGAACTTGAAAATTTTCTTAAAGAAAAAAATGATATAGAAACATTTGAAAAGATAAAAAATCGTTATAGTAATGTTAATATTTATATAAAAAAGCTTCTTCAAACTTAAGTTTAGCTGAAAGCGTTTATGATGCAAAGGGTTTTGTTGATGGTGAGCCATTTTTATTAGTTCTAGGTGATGAAATATTAGGAAATAATGCTTCATGTTCTAAGACACTAGTAGAAAAATACAATGAATTAAAATGTCCAATATTAGCTGTTAAAAAAATTGGCAGAAGTGATATAAAAAATTATGGCATTGTAGAAAGTAAGCAATACAAGGATAATTTAATGATAATTGAAAAGTTAATAGAAAAACCTTCGAAAAATGAGACAAATTCTAATTTGGCAATTATTGGTAGATATGTACTTAATGCTTCTATATTTAGTGAAATTGAGATGTTACAAACTCCTGATTTTACTAAAGCAATGCATAATTTAAAAGAACTAAAATTTGCACTATCTATTGATGGAGAAAGATTCGATTGTGGTTCAAAGCTCGGATTAGTAAAGGCCAATATATCAATGGCTTTAAAAAATCCAGAAATATCACAAGAATTAAAGAATTATTTAAAAGAATTATTAGAACAGTGAGGAGAAAAATTATGGATGTTTCAGTGATAATTAATAATACAAAATTTAATTATAGAGTAGCTACTCTGATAAAGAATGATGACAAACTTTTATTGCATAAAAGTAAAGAAGATGATTTTTATGCAATCCCTGGTGGGAGAATTATGATAGGTGAAAACTCCGAAAATGCATTGAAAAGAGAGCTTCAAGAAGAAATAGGAGCAAAAATAAATATAAAAGACTATTTAGGAACAGTAGAAAATTTCTTTGAGTACAATGAAAAAAAATACCATGAAGTCATGATTGTTTATGAGTCTACTTTTGATAGCAATTCAGATTTTTATGAAAAAGAAAAAATAATAGGATTAGAAGAAAATGGAAAAATAGAATTTGTTTGGAAAACAATTGACGAAATCAAAAAATTGGATTTACGTCCCCTATTTTTAAAAGAAAGTATTATCTCAAATACAAAAATAAATCATTTAATAAATAATGCCATTAAACAGCTATAAAAAAGTTCTCTACGATAATCGTAGAGAACTTTTTTATTCGCTGTAAGTACGCAGAATTTCACTAATCACGTTAATTTTCAGAATTTTAAAAATATTTAGTACATTCGGTTGTGTATTAACATCTGATATTAACGGAAGCTCTGCTTTTTGATATAGCATGTCTATTCCTGCAAATGTAATTCCTAATGTTCTACAGCATTTAATTGCTTTTTGTTCATCATCATAAGATAAGGAACACCTTTCATACCTATACGAACCATCTTTCATAGTAATCCGTTTGAAGCTTGACAAAACTTTGTGTTGAGTAGCAAAAACTTTAATTTCTATACTAGGCGAAAGAGTTAAGTACTCTTGCAATGCTATTCGCTCATTCATTGGTCTAGTCAGAAGAAATTCATTAAGCATATTCATATCTTTTAATACAAAAACATTGTTTTCTAAAGCACTATCTTCTAATTTTGCTACTATTGGAAATCCAATTTTTTTTGCAATTATATCTTGAAAACGTAAAGCCATTTTTACATTTGTCACTATTGTATTTGGAATTAATCTTTCCTTTTTCAAACACTTATACGTTTCAAGCTTATTTTCACAAATAATTGCAGAAATTGGATTATTATATACCTTGATTCCAAGACTTTGGATTTGCTTAGCTAATTCCCAAGACTTATCCCAAAATAAAACGCAATCTGGCACGAATTGTATCCCGGAAAAGTAATAATCAAAATCACTTTTTAGTTTGGAAGCAGGTACTTTTACGCATAAAATATTCTCATCGCAGAATGTTTTAAAAATGAATTCTACAATTCGAAAGTATTCTTCAGAAGTAGAAGCATCATTATAAACAATCCACCATTTCTTTTTCATTTTATCCCTCCAATAGCTGTTTAGTTTTGGTGTAAAGTTCTTCATCATGAATATCTTTACCAAATCTGACAAGATATACAAGTACAGAAGAAACTATTTTTTCAATAGACCTACTCGCCTCTCTTTCAAGTTCGTAATCGCTTGTATGTCTAGGGTATATCCAAGGCTTTCTAAGCGATTCATAATCAATTGGTGTAAAGCATGTTTCATGCATTAATTTTATAGCGTCTTTATTAGATAGTAACCGACTTTCAAAACAAAGAGATCTTTCAAAATCGATTTTTGAAAATATTACCATATCCAGTGTTGAAGTTTGTTGAAATGTTGTATCCGGAAAGAAAGTTGGAACATCTGCCAACGGAATTGGAAAGCTTGTTCTACCTTCTTTAAAAGATTTAGGTAAATGATATTTCCCACTAGCAAGTACATGTTTTTTTAAAAATGCATTATTTTCAATGCTCCCCAACTTATAAACTACTGGGATTGGAAAATAGTCCATTTTAGCAGCTCCATTCAAGTACAGGAAAGTGCGATCATTACTAATAATAGATGACTTACCTGCCGAAAGAAGTTTTGAAAAATATGTAGTTTTTCCGGAACCCTCATTTCCTAAAATGCATATTCCATGTCCATCGGTAACTAAAGATGTGCCATGCATAAATAACTTTCCGCTATTTTCTTCTAATCGTACAATAATTTCACGAATCAAACGAAAAACATATTTAGTTGTATTACGGATACCATCCCCAATCACAATGTAATGCTGGTTTGAAAGTTTCCGAACAATGTACTTGTCTGGAAGTTGCATATAACATTCTTCTGAATCAACAAGTGCTTCCATGTGATATTCATTCTCAAAAGTGCAAATAATTCTTGTGTTCGAGGATTCAATCAACTTTTTATATTTCAAAAACATTCTTTGTTCTTCAATATATTCAATAAGAATTTGATTGTCATTATCACAATCCTCAAAACTAGGTTCAGAATAGCAAAACTTTGCAATATGGTTAATTTGATTTTGAAGAAGATCCAAATAGTCAGTAGAAATTACAAATACATTTCCTAGGATTAAATAGGAAACTCTATACTTACTCATAAATATTCCTCCTTAAATTAAGTATGGTTTTTATAGGTAAACTGCTCTTGGCAGTAAATAAAATTTACATATATATTATATACGAATTATGTAAATTGTCAATTTTTTACAACTCTTTTCTTCCTTTCATTTTTACCTTTTCTTACCGCTTTTTATCATTTGACCATACACCCTTTTTTTCACTCTCCACTCCTTACCTATATCGTATCTTTTAAACTAGATACACTCTTATTCCTTCAAACTCTTTATTCCCAATAATTTAAGTCTTACATAAATATACGCTTTAATGAGTCAAAAAAATGTGCCAACCGGATACTTATGATTATCCATTTCTATGGTATTTTGTTTTCACTTCTGATAAGAAAAAAATCGCTCCAGATTTATTTCTAAATCTAAAGCAATTTTATTTTTTTATTTATATATTTTATTTTCACAGGTGATTGCTTATTTTATGTTGGTAAAATTTACAATGCAAGATGTGAAGCGTTACTATCTATACTAAGACCTAATAATTCTGTATTAAGTTTTTGAAAATATGTATTAGCTTTGGAAAATGCTATAAATTCTGTCGTACATACGGGGGTAAAATCTCCAGGATGCGAAAAAAATACTAACCATTTTCCTCTATAATCTTGTAATTTAATATTTCCATATGTAGTTTCAGCTTCAAAATCAGGTGCAATTTGACCTATTTTTACATTTCCATTCATCATTAATTCATAGTCCATAAATACTCTCCCTTCATATTTTTTATATATTATGAATAATAATTTTATAATGTTACCATATAAACTAAAGTAAAAAATAAAAAACATTTTTAAAAATAAATTAAAAAAATATAGCAATACAAATACAAATATGATATAATGCAAACGAATGGAAAAGTAAGATATGTGGAGGTGAAAGTATGAATAAATATAAATGTAGTATATGTGGATACATATATGATGAGGAGGCAGAAGGAGTAAAATTTGAAGATTTACCAGATACTTGGGTATGCCCACTTTGTGGAGTAGGGAAGGAAATGTTTGAAAAGGTAGAAGAGTAAAATTAGAAATAGGAGGAAATAAAAATGGAATTAAAAGGATCAAAAACAGAAAAAAATTTAATGGAAGCATTTGCAGGAGAATCACAAGCAAGAAATAAATATACATATTTTGCTAGCAAAGCAAAAAAAGAAGGATATGAGCAAATAGCAGCTTTATTTCAAGAAACAGCTGATAATGAAAAAGAACACGCAAAATTATGGTTTAAATTACTACATGGAGGAGATGTTCCATCAACAGTAGAAAACTTAAAAGAAGCAGCTGAAGGAGAAAACTATGAATGGACAGATATGTATGAAAGAATGGCTAAAGAAGCTAGAGAAGAAGGATTTGATAAGATTGCATATCTATTTGAAGGAGTTGCAAAAATAGAAAAAGAACATGAAGCAAGATATCTAAAACTATTAGATAATGTAGAAAACGGATTAGTATTTTCAAAAGATGGAGACACAATTTGGAAATGCAGAAACTGTGGACATATTGTAATAGGAAAATCAGCACCAGAGGTATGTCCTGTTTGCAATCATTCACAAGCATATTTTGAAGTAAAAGCTGAAAATTATTAATTTCAAAAAAATCAGGGAACTGTAATATTTAGCAGTTCCTTTATAAATGAGGAAAACTAAATAATTATGCTCCATATTAAATTAAGTAAGACTTATTTTTATAGAAATTAGTTAAAAATTAAATAAATTTTTTCAACTAATAAGAATAAAAAAACTTAAATAAGGAATAATACAAAAAGAAAGCTTTTGAAAAGAGGAAAAAATTTATGGAAAAAAAGCAAAAAATAAATTGCACAGTTAAAAGTTGCAAATATAATGATAACGAGCATAAAGAATGTGATTTAGAGGCAATAATAGTAACCCCTGTAAAAAATTGTAATACCAGTAAGCCAGATGAATCACAATGTTCAAGTTATAAAAATCGCACTTAGGAAAACCTAAATGCGATTTTTATTAAACATTCATATTGACATATTAAAAAAATAGAAATAAAATATCTATATAAAATTAGTAAAAAGGAGTGATTTTATGCCATTAGTAACAACAACAGAAATGTTCAAAAAATCAATGAAAGAAGGTTTTGCAATAGGAGCATTTAATGTAAATAATATGGAAATAATACAGGCAATTGTAGACGCAGCAGCAGAAGCAAATTCACCAGTAATCTTACAAGCATCATCAAGTGCTATAAAATATGCGAGAATAAATTATCTAATGAAAATGGTAGAGGCAGCACTAGAAGAACATCCCAATATTCCAGTTGCAATACATTTAGACCATGGTCCAGATTTTCAAACTTGTAAAATGTGTATAGATGCAAATTTCACATCAGTTATGATAGATGGATCAAAATATAATTTCGAAGAAAATGTAGCACTTACAAAACAAGTAGTAGATTATGCACATTCAAAAGGGGTAGTTGTAGAGGCAGAATTAGGAAAACTTGCTGGAATTGAAGATGATGTAAATGTTTCAGAAAGTGATGCAATTTATACAGACCCAGCACAGGCAGAAGAATTTGTGAAAAGAACAGGATGTGATTCTTTAGCAATAGCAATAGGAACAAGTCATGGAGCATATAAATTTAAAGGAGAAGCAAAATTAAGATTTGATATATTAAAAGAAATAAAAGCACGTATTCCAGAAACACCTATAGTTTTACATGGAGCATCAACAGTAATTCCAGAATTAGTAGAAATGTGTAACCAATATGGTGGAGATATACCAGGAGCTAAAGGTGTACCAGATGAAATGTTAAATGAAGCAAGTAAGTCTGGAGTTTCAAAAATAAATGTAGATACAGATTTAAGATTAGCAATGACAGCAGGAATAAGAAAAGTATTTCATGATGATCCAAGTGCATTTGATCCAAGAAAATATTTAACACCTGCACGTGATTTAATAAAACAAACAGTAAAACATAAAATGATAGATGTATTTGGTTCAAGCAACAAAGCATAAAAAATCCATCTAGAATACAGATGGATTTTATAATTTAACCAAAATTAAAATGGAGGTAAATTTTAAATGGAAGAAAATTTAAAAGATAAACTTTTTAACAAAAAAGAAACAGGATGGAAACAGCTAGATATAAGGCAGAAAGAAGATATATTTACTTTTAGTAATGGATATATTAATTTCTTGAATAAAGCAAAAACAGAAAGAGAAGCTATTGCAGAAGCAAAACAAATTGCAGAAGCTAATGGATTTAAAGATATATCAAATTTTACAAATTTAGTTCCTGGAGATAAAGTATATTTCATTAATAGAGATAAAAGTATGTATTTAGCTGTAATTGGAACAGAGAAAATAGAAAAAGGAATGCACATAATTGGTTCACACGTTGATTCACCAAGGTTAGATTTAAAACCAAATCCATTATATGAAGATGGTGGATTTGCATATTTTAAAACTCACTATTATGGAGGAATAAAAAAATATCAATGGACTACAATTCCAATTAGTATACATGGTGTACTGGTAAAAACCACAGGTGAAAAGATATATTTAAACATTGGTGAAGATGAAAATGATCCAGTATTTACAATTACAGACTTATTACCACATTTAGCACAGGAACAAATGGAGAAAAAGTTAAAAAGTGCAATTGATGGGGAAGATTTAAATCTTCTAATAGGAAGTATCCCTTATGAAGGTGAAAAAGAACCAGATGCAGTAAAATTAAACATAATGAATATATTGAATCAAAAATATGGAATTACAGAAAAAGATTTTGTAAGTAGTGAAATAGAGCTAGTACCTAGTTTTAAAGCAAGAAGTCTAGGATTTGACTCAAGTATGGTTGCAGGTTATGGTCAAGATGATAGAGTATGTGCATACACTTCATTAATGGCAATGATGCAAATATCAAATATAAAAAATACAGCTATATGTATTTTATCTGATAAAGAAGAAATTGGAAGCATGGGAAACACAGGAATGGAATCTCATATGTTTGATTATTTTGTATCTGAATTATTAAATAAATCTGGAGAAAATAGACCAAACTTATTAGATAAAGTATTTTGCTATTCAAAAATGCTTTCATCAGATGTTGATGCTGGTTTTGATCCAATTTATGCAGCTGTATCAGAAAAAAATAATGCAGGTTTTTTAGGAAAAGGTATATCACTTAATAAATATACAGGTGCACGTGGAAAATCAGGAGCATCAGATGCAAATGCAGAATATGTTGCATGGATTAGAAATATGTTAGAAGAAAATGAAATCAAATATCAAGTATGTGAACTTGGAAAAGTTGATATAGGTGGTGGCGGAACAATCGCATATATTCTAGCCAATAAAGGTGTTGACGTTATCGATTGTGGCGTACCTGTTCTTTCTATGCATGCTCCTTATGAAGTTACAAGTAAATATGATATTTATTCTGCATTCAAGACATATAAAGCATTTTGGGAAAAATAAAATTTATATAAAACTATGGTTCGTCTAAAATTAGTGACGTACCATAGTTTTTAGGTAAAAAGTAGTATATAGATGATAATTTATTTATAGAAGGGTGTATGAATTTTAAAGTTATGCATAACAAAGAGGAGCTAAAAAAAGAATTGGAGAATAGTTAAATATATGAAAATTTGATAATAATATAATTATTGCAATACCAGTGTTGAGACAACAGAATCATATAGAAGCCACTATTAAATATTTTAATGAAATTGCTCCAGATATTCCAATTATTATTATAACTACTCAAAAGGAAATCAAAGAAAATAAGAAAAATAATATATTAACACAAGACATTGTAAAAAATGAAATTTTACCTAAATACGAGAATATATATTGGGTTAACTAACCGTATACAGAAGGTTATATGGCAGATCAATTAAATTATATGAAGACATATTCTTAAGAAAGATATAAACATAGAAAATACATATTTAGCATTATATAACGCTGATAGTAGACCACATAAAGCAACATTTAAAGAAGCAAATATTAAAATAAAAGAAGGACATAAAATAATACAGCAATATTCATTTGCTTTAAAAATTATGATCAGTTAAATAATATATTAAAGGGATTTGCTATATATCAATCGAATTTTGAAATAAAAACAGGTTTGATTAATATTTTTTTAAAAAGTAAATTTTTATATACACATATAGTAGGGCACGGACTATTTATTAATATGAAGACATTAAAAGAACTTGGAAATTTTAATACAGACTTTTGGTGTGAAGATATCTATATGGGGTTACAACTAAAATTTAATAATATGCAAATAACACCTCTATTAGTATTACAAAATATGGAAACTCCATATACAGTTAATAATTTAATGAAGCAAAATTCTGTATGGTTTAAAACAACTAGCAATTTTCTTTTAATATATTTAGTATAAACACAATATTAACAATAAAACTAATTAATATCTTAGATAAAAAAGAGTATAAAGTAAATATAAAAACGATTTTTAATGTCGCTGTAGCAACTTTGATTTCAAATATAGGACCATTATATTCTATCATAATAAATAAAAAAGAAAAACACAAAACTGAAAGGTAATTTATAGTATGAATAGTGGAAGAATATTATCAAGACCAATTATTTAGAGTAGAAATGCAAAAAATAAGAAAAGCAAATAAATTAAGGTTACAAGGGCAAAATATTGTAATTGACAAAAGTGCAATTGCAACAGTTGCTACTGCAAGAGCCTTTGAATTGCAAAAAGGATTTAATGGAACATTTAGAAGAGCATATATGAAATACAAAGATATGCTAGAAGAATTAAAAGATAGTGGGTTAATAGAATGTTATATATTTATGCTTTTAACAGCAGATTATGATACTATATGTAAGAGAAACAAAACTAGAAATCATATTTTAGAAGGCATATGGCTTGATGAAGAAACTATAGCAAATCAAAGAGAAGTACTTGAGAAAATGTCAAGAGATATAGTTGGTAGTATTAGCAGAAATAAAGAAATATCCTGAAAATAAAAAGTTTTTTACAGATGATGAATGGAATAATATAGATACATTTTTTAATTCATGCATAACAAATAAAAATTTTCCTGTGTTTGTTGATTTTGGAATACACTATCCTAGTGCAAATGTAGTTGCAGATGCAGTAAGGAGAGCAGGAGGAACAGATTGCCATGGAGAGAAAAAAAGTAATAGAAAAATTGGTAAAGGATACGGAAATATGAATGTTAATAAAAATATATTCAAAAAATGGTGTACATAATAATTAATAATAGAATAAAATTAGAAAAATTTATTGACATTTTTGCATGAATATGATATTATAATATTCGTTTAAAGAAATGGGTCAGTAGCTCAGTTGGATAGAGCACGGGCCTTCTAAGCCCGGGGTCGGGGGTTCGAATCCCTCCTGGCTCACCAAAATATAAACCTCTGAAGTACTGAAAAATCAGTATTCACAGAGGTTTTTCTTTTTTAATTAATGCAATAACCATGCAATAGATTTTTTAAATTCCATTTTGTTTCATATAAATATTATATTTTTCATTTTCGTCTTTATTAAATTTTTCAAAAACACTTGTATATGTATCTAATGTTGTTTGTATTTTTCTATGTCCTAATATTTGTTGTAAAACTTTAGTAGACATTCCTGCTTCTATACATCTAGTAGCATAAGTATGCTTTAGCATGTGAGAAGGAATAACGCTAATAGCACTAGTAATAACAATTTTATTCTCTTATGACGAAAAATTAAAATGTAGTAATAGCAAAGGTTTCCTCCTTACAACAATTTAGTAAAAATAAAATTCCTGCATATTTAAAGGTAAAAGACGAAAATGAAAGAATTTGGTATATAAATGAAACTATTAAGAATGGCTGGGCAAGAAGTGTTTTGATTCATCAAATTGAATATGGTCTATATGATAGAGCATCAAAGGAAGAAAAAACACATAATTTTCCAAAAACATTGCCACAAGTTCAATCAGAGCTAGCAGTACAAACTCTAAAAGATCCATATATATTTGACTTTTTAACTTTATCAAAACAATATAAAGAAAAAGATTTAGAGGATCAATTACTCAATTTTTATTGGAATTAGGTGCTGAATTTGCATTTGTGGGTAGGCAATATCATTTAGAGATTGGCGGAGATGATTATTATATAGATTTATTGTTTTATCATTTGAAATTAAAATGTTATGTTGTTATTGAGTTAAAAACAGTAGAATTTCAACCAGAATTTGCTCGGGAAACTAAATTTTTATTTGTCAGCTGTAGATGATATATTAAAGACAAAGGAAGATAATCCATCTATTGGTATTTTATTATGCAAGGAAAAAAATAAAGTAAAAGCAGAATATGCATTAAAAGATATAAATAAACCAATAGGAATTTCAAAATATGAATTGATTAAAGCAATACCAGAAGATTTAAAGTCTAATTTGCCAACTGTTGAAGAAATTGAGAGCGAAATGGAAGAAAAATTGAAATAAATTTAAATTTTGCAACCGCAGTTGCAAAATTATAAAAAAATCGTTTTAGATTTCTAAAGCGATTTTTTTATAACTTCAGAGTAATACATAAGCTATGTATGATGTTAGCAACTTAAGAAAAAAGTAATAATGTTTGATTATTTTAAACAAAATTGCAGGTATAAAATATTACAAATTTATTACAAATGTAGAAAAGTAAGAATATATAAGATATAATAAGTAAAACTAGAGATAAAGGTTAAAAAAAGAGTAATAAAATTATCAGCACGACAAAAGCAAAAATTGAACTTAAATAAGAAGTATTTTAATAAATAAAAAAATATTATCAAAATAAAATATAAACAAATTTTTACACATAATGAACTGATAATTTTAGGAAGAATTTTAGGAAGGAACAGATTATCTATGGAAATGAAAGATTTAACAATAGAAGAAAAAATAGGACAAATGATTATGATAGGCATGGACACAAATTATATAACAGATAGAATAAAAACAATGATATTAAAATACAAAATTGGAGGAATAATTTTATACAGAAAAAATTTCAGCACATATAAAGAAATGATAGAACTAATAGAGAAGTTAAAAAAATTAAACCAACAAAATAAAATTCCACTTTTCATATCAATTGACCAAGAAGGTGGAAGAGTTAATAGAATGCCACCAGAGATAAAAAACTTACCATCAGCAAATCAAGTAGCAATAAATGGAGGAAAAGAGGAAGTAAAAAAATCTGCTAAAATCACAGCTGAAATACTAAAAAAATCCGGATTTAATGTGAATTTTGCACCAGTATTAGACATAAAAAGATTCAAAGATATACATCCATTAGGAGATAGATGTTATGGAGAAAATAAAAATGAAGTAGCTGAACTTGGAATAGCGGCAATGCATGAAATGCAAGAACAAGGAATAATATCAGTTATAAAACATTTTCCTGGGCATGGAGCTACCAATCAAGATTCGCATACATTTATACCAATAATAAAAACAAAAATGGAAACATTAGAAAAAGAAGATATGTATCCATTTGAGGAAGCTATAAAAAATGGTGCAGATGCAATATTAGTAGGACATTTATTAATAAGGGATTTTACAGGAATATATCCAGCATCATTATCTAAAAAATTTATATCAAAATATTTAAGAAAAAAATATAAATATAATGGGGTAATATTTACAGATGATTTAAAAATGAGAGCAATAAAACTTATATATGGAGCAGACTTATCAGTAAAAAAAGCATTTGAAGCTGGGAATGATATAATAATATTTAGATTCAACAAAGAGCAAGAAAAAAGAGTAATAGAAAACATTATAAATCTAGTAAAAAAAGGAAAAATAAACCAAGGTAGAATAAATAGAAGTGTAAAAAGAATAATAAAATTAAAACAAAAATATAAAATTTCAGATAATGAAGACATACAGCAAATAGATATAAAAGAAATAAACAATCAAATACAACAAATTAGAATTAAATGCAATTTATAAAAAGCATCACTCCTCAACAAACTATACTGCATAAAAATATAAAAATATAAGCATAATAGTATAAAATGGGAGGAACAATGATGTTAGAATCAATATGGATACAAAATACAAAAAACACTCAAGAGTATAATAAACTAGAAAAAAATATAGAAACAGAGGTATGTATAATAGGTGCGGGAATATTTGGCTTATCAACAGCATATTACCTTACACAAAAAGGAATAAATGTAACAGTAGTGGAAGCAGAAAAAGACATAGGATTAAAAACAAGTGGAAATACAACAGGAAAAATTACAAGTCAACATGGATTATTTTATGATCATTTGATAAAAGACTTTGGAGAAGAATATGCACAAAAATATTTGAATGCAAATGAACAAGCAATTAAAAATATAAAAAAAATAATAGATCAAAATAATATAGAATGTGATTTTGAATGGCAAGATAGTTATGTATATACAACAAATGAGGAAGAATTAAGTCAAATCCAAGATGAAGTAAACGCTGTAAAAAAATTAGGACTAAATGCAGAATTTGTAACTCAAACGCAATTGCCCTTCAAAATAAAAGCAGCAATAAAATTTCCAAAACAAGCACAATTTGATAGTAGAAAATATATGTTAGGTCTAGCAAAACAAGTATTAGAAAAAAAAGGAAACATATTTACGAATACACGAGTAACCCAAATAGCTAAAAGTGTCAATAATTATTTATTAATAACAGAAAATGGAAACATAAATGCAAAAAACATCGTAATTGCATGCCATTATCCATTTGTAAATATTCCAGGATTTTATTTTACAAAAATGTATCAATCCACATCTTATGCATTAGTTGTGGATACTAAAACTGATTTATTTGAAGGAATGTATATAAATGTTAAAGAACCAATATATTCATATAGAACTGTAAAATATAATGGAAGAAAAGTCCTAATAATAGTAGGTGCAGACCATAAAACAGGAGAAGCAATTGAAAATAGTAGTAATTATGAAAAATTGGAAAAAGAAATAAAAAAATGGTATCCAAATTCAGAAATACTATTTAAATGGAATACAGAAGATTGTATAGGACTTGATAAAATAGCATATATTGGAGACTACTCTAATATAATGCCACATGTATATATAGGAACAGGATTTAAAAAATGGGGAATTACAACGGCAGATATAGCAGCAAATATAATAACAGATAAAATAATTGGAAAAGAGAATGATTATGAAAAAATATTTAATAGTAAAAGACTTCATCCAATAAAAAATAGATGGGAAATGAAAAATATGATAAAGCAAACGGTTAATTCATTTGCTTTCGAAAAATTTAAAATTCCAGTAGGAGATATAGAAGAAATACAAAATGATAATGCAGCAATTTTAGATATAAATGGAACTAATGTGGGAATATATAAAGATACATCTGGAAATATATATGCATTAAAACCTGTATGCAGTCATTTAGGATGTCAACTAAAATGGAATAATTTAGACAAAACATGGGATTGCCCATGTCATGGATCAAGATTTGACTATATGGGAAAAAATTTATATAATCCAGCAAATAAAGGGCTTGAACTTATAGACATTAATGAATTAACGAAAGGAAAAATATAATTGTATAAAAAATATTAAAAAATTTGTCAAAAAGATTGACAATTAACCCTCTTTTTTGTATTATAGCAATATAAATCATATATTTATATAATTAATTATTTGTTTATTGAACTAGATTTCTTCTTAACCAGTAATCTAGTTCTTTTTAAAGAAAAACTAATAATTATAAAGAAAGGAGAATTTCTAGAAAATAATCTAGAATAAAATATTAAAATGGGAAAATTATTTGTAATTGATGGAACAGATGGTAGTGGTAAGCAAACACAATTTGAGATGTTAATTAAAAGACTAAAGTTAGAAGAAATAAATATAAAAGTAGTCAGTTTCCCTAATTATGAAAGCGAATCATCATCACTTGTAAAAATGTATTTAAGAGGTGACTTTGGTGAAGATGCCAAACAGATAAGTCCATATATAGCATCTACATTTTATGCAGCAGATAGATATGCAACATTTAAAACACAATATGAAAGTTTTTACAATAATGGAGGTATAATATTGGCAGATAGATATACAACAGCAAATATTATACATCAAGCAGGAAAAATAAAAGATAAAGAAGAAAGAGAAAAATTCTTAAACTGGCTATGGGATTATGAATTTAATTTATATGGGCTACCAGTGCCAACAAAAGTATTCTTCTTAAATATGCCAACAGAATATGCTATTAAATTAATGGAACAAAGAAAAAATAAAATAACACATGAAGACAAAAAAGATATACATGAAAGAGATTTTCAATATATGCAAGATTCATATAATGCAGCATGTGATTTAGTTAAAAAATATAATTGGTATGAAGTAAAATGTGTAAAAGATAATAAAATAAGAAGCTTAAATGATATTCATGAGGAAATTTATCGTGAAATTCAAAAATACATATAAAAATTAAGTTTTACAAGCTTAAATAAATTTGTTATACTAAATATCGATGGTACATTATTCTAGTCATACTTACTATTATGAGGGTGGGGCTAAAAATCCACTAAAGGGCATATCGATGAAGTTTCTTGCTTACGCGCGAAATGCCAGTTTTGTGTGTATTCAGGAAGTAAGAACTACGGATAATATATAATGGCATATATGTGATTCCGTATTTCGTGGAGGCTTAAGTAAAATTTAACTTAAGAAGAACCTATGGTGAGTGCCAAGACACGATATACATAGTGTAGCCTGCCTTGAGTGAAAATACTGGGATTAATTAATAGGTTTAAAATAAATATGGGCCCATATTTATTTTAAATAGAATTATGAAATTATTTTTGCAAAAGAGGATAGTAATAGTTAAAAGTATGTTTGGGAAAACCTCTAGAATGTTTGCTCAATTTAGAGCATAGAAATTTAAGGATTAAGGTACGGATTTAAGTGGTGATCTAGTGGCTATCAAAAGATAGATATTTTCTTTAAATGGAAACGGCTTTGCAGTGATGTAAAGTAGAAAATAGAGAAATTCTACTAGACCTAAACCGTAAAATTTACTTAAATTTTGACCATCTATTTTTAGTTTTTATTTAGAGGAGAGAAAAAATATTAATGAAGATAAAAAAGGAAAGAAGTAAAAAATCAAATTCCAATCTGAAATGGTATATAGAAGTTATAATTAGTACTTTTATATTATCCATTTTATTTTCATATATATCATCAAATGGGGTTTCAAATTTACCCATAATACCAGCAATATTAATTTTAGCTATAGTAATATTAATAGGAATAATAGCTGATATGATAGGTGTATCAGTAACAGTTGCAAAAGAGCAAGAATTTCATGCAAAAGCAACAAAAAAAGTAGAAGGCTCAAAAACATCTATAAGCTTAATTAAAAATGCATCAAGGGTTGCAAATATTTGTTCAGATGTAATAGGAGATATATGTGGAGTATTAAGTGGAGCAGTAGGAACTTTAATATCATTAAAAATTACTGAAAATATGGGAATATCAGAAAATATACAATATGTAGTAAGTGCCTTAATAGCATCAGTAATGGTCGGAGGAAAAGCTGTTGGAAAAGAGATTGGAATAGCAAAAGATACAGAGATCGTACATGCAGTTGGAATAATAATAAATAAATTTAAGAAAAAGAAATATAAGTGAAAATTAATCACTTATATTTTTTATGCATATTAGTTTTATAAATATTCTAGCTTGTAAAAAATGTCGAAAAATTAGAAGTTGTAAAAAAATTAGAAAAACCCTTGCAATTTTAGAATAAATATAATATAGTGAATTCAATTTTTTAAAATGAGGGGGTGAAATAAAGGGGATTGAAAACTTTTTTTGGAGGCATTTTTATTGAAACGAGTAAGCTTAAAGAAGAAGGAATAGAGTATCCAATAAAAGTAGAATATTATAAATTAAAAGATGAAAACAAAACAGATAAAAAATATGGAATTAAAATAATAAAGAAAGAATTTAAAAATAAAATTATAGAAATTGAAACAAAAGAAATGAAATCGTTATCAAATGATGAATGCAAAATTAATAGGATGTTAGAATTATTTAAGAAAAATGAAGTTACACCTATTTCGGCAGAAGAAATAATTGAAGACTTTTTTGGCAAAACACTTGCCAAATCTGCAAATTTCGTCTAGAATACAATAAGTATAAGAATGTGGAGGAGAATATGGCAGATAAATTAATAATAGTAGAATCACCAGCAAAAGCAAACACAATAAAAAAGTTTTTAGGAGGTAATACAAAGGTAGTAGCCTCAATGGGACATATAAGAGATCTACCAAAATCAAAACTGGGGATAAACATAGAAAATAACTTTGAACCAGAATATATAAATATTAGGGGAAAAGGGGATTTAATTAAATCCTTAAAAAAAGAAGCAAAAGCAGCTAAAAAAGTATATCTAGCAACTGACCCAGACCGCGAAGGGGAAGCTATAGCATGGCATTTAGCACATATATTAGATATAAAAAACACAGAGGGAACAAGAGTTACATTTAATGAAATAACAAAAACTGCTGTTCAGAAAGCAATAAAAGAGCCAAGGGATATAGACAAAAATCTAGTAGATGCACAACAAGCCAGAAGGGTTTTAGATAGGATAGTAGGTTATAAAATAAGCCCAGTTTTATGGAAAAAGGTACAAAAAGGACTTTCAGCAGGAAGAGTTCAATCTGTTGCAGTAAAATTAATAGTTGATAGAGAAAAAGAAATTGAGAATTTTATACCACAGGAATATTGGAATATATTTGCAACATTACAAGATGAGAAAAGTAAAAAAACATTTGAGGCAAAATTTTTTGGAAAAAATGGAAAAAAGCAAGAGCTTCATTCAAAAGAAGAAGTAGATTTAATACTAAAAGAAGTGGAAAAATCTAAATTTATTATAAATGAGATAAAAAGAGGTGAAAAAAAGAGAACACCAGCACCTCCTTTCACAACGAGTACAATGCAGCAAGAAGCATCAAGAAAGTTAGGATTTACATTAAAAAAGACAATGTCAATAGCTCAAAGTTTATATGAAGGAATACATATTCCTGAAAAAGGAACAATTGGTTTAATTACATATATGAGAACAGATTCTACAAGAATTTCGGAAGAAGCTAGAGTAACAGCTAAAAAACATATAGTAGAAACATATGGTGAAAAATATTATGAAAATAGATATTATAAAACAAATAAAGAATCACAAGATGCACATGAAGGAATTAGGCCAACATATTCTGATTTAGAACCAGAATCAATAAAAGATAGTTTAACAAAAGATCAATACAAATTGTATAAATTAATATACAATAGATTTATGGCAAGTCAAATGGCATCAGCAATATATGATACTATGTCAATAAATATAAAAGCAAATAATTATGATTTTAAAGCTAATGGTCAATCTTTAAAATTTAAAGGGTTCATGGCATTGTATGTAGAAGGAACTGATGGAAAAGAAGAAACCGAACAGGCTATATTACCTAATTTGGAAGAGAAACAAGAAGTAAATAAGCAAAAATTAGAACCAAAGCAAAGTTTTACAGAGCCACCACCAAGGTATACAGAAGCAAGTTTAGTAAAAGCTTTAGAAGAAAAAGGAATTGGAAGACCAAGTACATACTCACCTACAATAACAACAATATTAGAAAGAAGATATATTGAAAAAGAGCAAAAACAATTAAAACCTACAGAATTAGGTAAAATTGTAAACAAATTATTAGTAGAAAATTTTGGAGATATTGTAAATGTAGAATTTACAGCAAATATAGAAAATAAATTTGATGGAATTGCAGAAGGAAAACAACAATGGAAAAAAATAATAGAAGACTTTTATGGCCCATTTGAACAAGAGGTAGAGAAAGTTGAAAAAGAACTTGAACATGTTGTAATTGAACCAGAAGTATCAGATGTACAATGTGAATTATGTGGAAGAATGATGGTTTATAAATATGGAAGATATGGAAAATTTTTAGCATGTCCAGGATATCCAGAGTGCAAAAATACAAAACCTATTATACAAACAATAGATATTTTATGTCCAAAATGTGGAGGAAAAATACAAGTTCGAAAAACTAAAAGAAAAAGAAATTATTATATTTGCGAGAATAATCCAAAATCTTGCGATTATATTTCTTGGAACAAACCAGGAGAAGAAAAAAAGCCCAAAAAGCAAGAAAAAAAGGAAAAAAAATAATTTCTAATAAGAATCATTAGTAATATTGCTAGTGATTCTTATTTTTGTTTTTAAAAGAAGAAAAATTTTAAACTAGATAGGTAACTTCTTTTATTTTATTTACATAAAATGTAATAAGATAAATAAAAGGAGGAAAAACATGATACTAGAAGTAAAAAACATTACAAAAAAATATCAGAATAAAGATGATGAAACAATAGCTTTAAAAAATATTACATTTGGAGTAAATCAAGGTGAATTTTTAAGCATTATAGGACCAAGTGGCTGTGGGAAGTCAACTTTGCTTTCAATAATAGCAGGATTGGAAACAAAAAATTCAGGAGAAATTTACATAGAAGGTAAAAAAGTAGAAGGAGATTCACAATTAATTGGATATATGCTTCAAAAAGATTGTTTATTAGAATGGAGAACTATATGGAGTAATACATTATTTGGATTGGAAGTAAAAGGTAAAAAAACTAAAGAAAATATGGAGTATGTAAAACAATTATTAAAAAAATATAATTTATATGAATTTAAAGATAAATATCCATCTGAATTATCAGGAGGAATGAGACAAAGAGTAGCATTAATAAGAACACTTGCTATAAAACCTAAAATATTATTGTTGGACGAAGCATTTTCTGCATTAGATTATCAAACTAGAATAATGGTCACAAATGATATATATACCATATTAAAAAAAGAAAAAATTACAGCAATAATTGTAACACATGATATATCAGAAGGGATATTCCAAAGTAGACACCAATTGAAAAATGCTTGAGAGACGATTTGAATTCAAATTAATTTATGATTCTATAGTACGAAAAAGTAGAGAATTTTGAAGGTTTTTAGCTTAAAAAAATTCCCTACTTTTAAAAATAAAGAAACATTGATTTTTGGCTACTTACATAGATTTGATTCCCTACTTTGATGTGTCAAGGTAGGGATTCGATATCGAAAGATAGAGAATATTCTACCTTAAATGGACAGTTCATGGTGAATTTTTAGCAGTTATACATGGTTAAGAGTGGGATACAAGAAACTAGTTGAAAATTATGTAAAATTATGCTAAAATATAATATGTAAGCAGTATGCTACAAATTTTGAAAATACAGGAGGATATAAGACATGAAATTGGAAGTTGTTTTCAAAGATGGAAGAAAGGAGACTTTCGACGGTGTCGCAAGTTTCAATGTAACAGAGGAAAAAACAGCAAACGAAGAATGCCATGCATATGATGTGGAACATACCCCAACAGAAGGAAAGCTTTTTGAAGTCAATCCTTTGAGAATCGACCGGAGCAAGTTTAAAATGTCTATGAGAGGCCGGAAGAAGGAATGGACACGGCAGATTATTCAGGAAGCATTTGCCGAAGTTGACAAGTATCCTGAAAAATATGCTTCCGCGTTCTATACCCTGATTCCGGCGAAAAAATGGAACGGTTTCAAAACTGTTGCGGAGCTCAATCAGATGGCTTGCAGATTGGGTGACCATAATGCAGATTGGGTCGAGCAAGCTTTAGAGTGGGCTCAGAGAATTTGCAATGGCGAAACCTGGGAAGATATCTGCAATAATGCAGATACAGCAAAGTGGTATCGAATGATTCTCTGGAAGAATGGATATTACCATCTTGTTGGCGGTTCGCGTGATTACTACAATGTCGATCCGGCGTCTCACGTTGACGGCTACGGTTACTCTTCTAATCGCAGTATAGCCTACACTGTGCCGTTGGTTGTGCTTAAGAAAAAGTAACACTGCCCACTGTTCCCCGTTTTCGAGAAAGCAAAATCCAAAACTAGGGAATATACTCGAATGAGTACATTCCCTTACATATAAAAAGGGGAAAAGTTAAATGCCAAATAATGAGTTAATTATTATACCAAAAATAGAAAAATATATAGAATATATATTAACAATATTACTCAAATTACCAAGAACTGAAAAGTTTAGTATAGGTACAGAAGTGAAAACAAGTATGTATAATATGTTAAAAAATATATTACTAGCAACAAAAATAGATAAAAGTAAAAGATTGGAAATTTACAATTTAGTAGATGTAGAAATATACTTTCAAAGAATTTGTATAAGAATAATGTACAACAATGGGTGGATAGATGATAAAAAATATAAATATAGTAATGAGTTATTAAGTGAAATAGGAAAAATAATGCAAAGATTAATAGATGAAACAATTCAAGGTGGGTATAATTTTATTTTTGAAGGTACTATGGGAAAATCAGTCAGCATATTAGATAAATTACAAGCATCAGAAAATAATTATGATATTATAGCGAGATTAATGGCTGTATCGAGAGAAGAATAAAGATATTTAGAGATGAGAAAAAGCATGGGAATGGGGAGACTAACTTCTATTAAAGCACATGATGATAGATATACAGGATTTACGAAAATTGCAAGAACTTTAGAAGGAAAGGGAGTAGAAACTGAAGTATATGAAAGAGGAACTATCCAAATAATACCACAATTAACATATAAAACATCTGGAGATAGAAATATCTATAGATCAGTTCATGAAGCATTAGTAAATGGAAGAGACAAAAGTAGAAGAATATGTATGATAAGTGCACAAGCGAGATTAGATGATATAAATAAAGATGTTAAGTCATATTTGTCTGAAGATGATAAACTTGCAGAAGAACTACAAACATTAAATGATATAATATCAAGAGAGTTGGAAGAAGAACGATAAAAATTAAATTTTTAACTAATATAGAATTATAAAAAAGCTGTATTTTATGATTATAATGAGTGTTTAAATTTTTTTGAAAAGAATAATAACTATAAAAATAGAAATAGATAAGGTTGTTTTAAGAGTAAAGAATTAAAACTTTGCTCTTTTTATTATGTAGTATAAAAAGTCAGATATTTTCTGATGTATGATAATTTGGATAAATAAAACTCTTCATATTAACGATTTAAATTATTAAAAACGGAATAATAATATTTATAAAACATATAAATTGAATAAAAAAGTAGGAGAAAACTATGAATAAAACATTTAAAATAAACGTGTATTTTGATGAAAAAGGTGAAGACTTACAAAAAATAATATCATATTTTTTAATTAATAAATTAGAAACCAAAGTAGAAAAATGATTGCTCAATATTTGAATTTATATAAAAATTATTTATAATTTAATTTAAATTCAAATTGTTTTTTATCAAGCATGAGTTTGTAAATTTTAAATTTGAAAAATTTTAAATTTATGATGAACGTAGTGAAAGGAGGAAGAATGCTTGAAGAAATAAAAACAGTAATTTACAAGGTAGCAATTTATATAAGATTATCAAAAGAAGATTTAGATAGAGGATTTGATGAAAGTGAAAGTATAAAAAACCAAAAAATATTATTAACTGAATACGTACAAAATTTAGGTTGGAAATATGAACTTGTAGATATTTATATAGATCAAGGCTTTACAGGAACAAACTTTAATAGACCAGATTTCCAGAGAATGGTTAGAGATATTGAAAATGGCAAAGTCAATATGGTTATAACAAAAGATTTATCTCGTTTAGGTCGTGATTACATAGAAACTGGAGAATATATAGAAAAATGGTTTCCTGAAAACAATGTTAGATATGTTTCAGTAACAGATGGAATTGATACTTTTGCAACTAATAATGGTAATAATGATATTGCACCATTTAAATCAATATTAAATGATATGTATTCAAAAGATTTATCAAAAAAGATAAGGACAGCCTTGCACACTATGCAAAAACAAGGAAAGTGGGTAGGTGGAAAAACAGCTTTAGGATATATGAAAAATCCAAATGATAAAAATAAGTTAGTAATATGCAAGCCAGAAGCGGAAATAGTAAAAATTATATTTAATATGGCTATTAAGCGGAAATGAAGTTGGAGTTATAAAGAATTATTTAAATGACAATAAAATTCCAACAGCAAATCAATTAAGATATAACAAGCATACCTTTTGGGAGAATAAAACAGTAAAAAACATTTTAAGGAATGAAGTATATATTGGAAATACAGTACAAAATAAAAGAAGTAGAATCAGTTATAAAAACAGAAAATTAAGATCCAATCCAAAAGAAGAATGGAATATTGTAGAAAATACCCATGATCCAATTATTGATAAAAAAGTCTTTTATGCAGTGAAAAAAATGGTTATAGTGCAAAAATATAATAGAAATGAAAAGAAACATAAATTTTTATTAGATAGCTTGCTGTTTTGTTATGAATGTAAACACAGGATAGGAGTTAGAGGAAAACAAAATGGATATATGTTTATGATATGTAATAATTATCGTAGAAACTCGAAATTAGGTCTTTGCACATCGCATGGTTTTAGCTATGAACAACTTGAAAATCAAGTTTTACAATACATAAGAAATATATTTGAAAAGATTGATAGTGAAAAGATAGAAATTAATATTAAGGCAAATAGAACTAAATATGATTATGATAAATTGTTAAAGAAGATAGAAACGGAAATAAGACTTATAAATGATAATATTGATAAAATGTATGTAGATAAATTAAATAAAAAAATTTCAGAAGAAATGTATGAAAGACTGTTTAATAAGCTAATAAATGAAGTAAAAAAGAAAGAGCAAGAATATACTGAAATTGACAATGGAAGAAAAGAAAATAAAATTGATGATAGTGAAGAAATTAAAAGAATAATAAAAGAATTTTTAAAATTAGAAAAACCAACACCAGAAATTATGAAAATAATTATTAATAGAATAGAGGTACATCAAGATAAGCAGGTAGATATATATTTTAATTTTAAAAACTTGCAAAGACTAACAGAAAATGATAGTAAAAACTTGTAATATCTCTTTAAAAGTGGTAGTAAAAACTTGCAACAATATCTCAAAAGTGGTAGCAAAAACTTGCATAAAATACAAAAAAATTGTATAATATATATAAGAGGTGGTAATTTATGCTAAAAAGAAAGATAACAAAAATACTTACTGATTGGAAAAATGAAGAAAATAAGCAATGTTTACTAGTTAGAGGAGCTAGACAAGTAGGAAAAACCTTTATAATAGAACAATTTTGCAAAGAAAACTATGAAAGTTATATTTATATAAATTTTGAACTATCTCCAACACTAAAAAATATATTTAATGGAGATTTAGATGCAAATACTTTAATTATGAAATTAGAAGTAACATTTCCTGACATAGAAATAAAACCAGGAAAAACAGTTTTGTTTTTAGATGAGATTCAAAGCTGTCCAAATGCTAGAGTTGCTTTAAAAAGTTTTGCAATTGATAAAAGAATTGATGTAATTAGTTCAGGTTCACTGCTTGGTTTATATTATAAAGAAATAACCTCATATCCAGTTGGTTATGAAAAAATTGTAGATATGTACCCGCTTGATTTTGAAGAGTTTTTATGGGCAGTTGGAATAAAAGAAAATTTAATTTTAGAGGTTAAAAAATGTTTTGAAAATAAAATTCCAATTGATGAATATGTATTAACACAATTAAATAAGCAATTTAGAATGTTTTTGATAGTAGGTGGAATGCCAAGAATTGTAGATGAGTATGTCAAAGAAAAAAGTTTAGGAAAAGTTATGTCCATGCAAAAATCAATGATTGAAGATTATAAACTAGATGTTGTAAAATATGCAGAAACAGGTATTAGACAAAAAGTACTAAATACATTTGATAGTATTCCTGCACAATTAGCAAGAAAAAATAAGAAATTTTCTTATGTAAATATTTTAGAAGGAGAAAAAAATGTTGGAGAAAGAAAATATAGTAGTAGTATTGAATGGTTAAAAAATGCTGGAATCATTAACTACTGTTATAATCTTACAGAGCCAGCAGCTCCATTAAAATCAAATTTGCGTTTAGATTGTTTTAAAATATATATGAGAGATACAGGACTCTTGATGTCAATGTACGAAGAAGGAATACAAAAAGATATATTGAATGATGAATTATATATCAATGAAGGAGCTATTTTAGAAAACGTATGTGCTGAAGAAATTCAAACTAGATATAGTGATGTAATGTATTATGAAAAAAAGAGTAAATTAGAAGTGGACTTTATATTAAACATTAATGGAGCTGTAACAGCAATTGAAGTAAAATCAGGAAATAATAAACAATCGAAATCTTTAAATTCTATTGTTAATAATTACAAAACAGTATCAAGATATATTAAATTAGAAAAAGATACGAATATATATATTGATAGTTTAGGAATTGAACATTATCCTTTATTTATGATGATGTTTATATAAAACATAAAAAACGGCTAATATAATATTGGATATTACATTAGTCAAAATTAAAAATAATAACTGTCTACTTTAGAATCTATCAGAAGCGATTAGTATGTCAGACAAAATACTAGTTTTAAGCAAAAGACCAGCAGTAGTAAAAGCGATTCATACAATTAATTTTGAAATAGATCGGAAGAACTCCTTTAAATTGTAGAGAAAGTCCAAAATTTAGCCAATATTTCAATACATTATGGAAGGAGCTTGGTATAGATGAAGAATAGAGGGTTATCATTAGAAAGAAAGCAATATTTGAATAAAATAAAAAAGCAAAAATTATTAGTATTGCTAACGCAAATAACAATTTTAGTAGGTTTTATAGCAATATGGGAAATACTAGCAAAATCTAATATTATCGATAGTTTTATAACTAGTCAACCAAGTAGAATATTGAATACATTCATGAATTTAACATCAAATGATCTATTATATCATATATGGGTTACCACGTATGAAACACTAGTAGGATTTATATTTGGAACAATACTAGGACTTATAATAGCAATTATTTTATGGTGGTCAGACTTTCTAGAAAAAGTATCGGAACCATTTTTAGTAGTATTAAACAGCCTACCTAAAGTAGCTTTAGGGCCTATTATTATTCTATGGGTAGGGGCAGGTACATCAGCAATTATTGTAATGGCAATGGCAATTTCTTTAATTGTAACAATATTAGAAATATTGCATGGATTTAATAGAACAGACAAAGAAGTAATAAAAATGGCGAAAACATTTAATAGCACAAAATTGCAATTATTAACCAAAATTGTAATACCAGCAAATATAGGAACATTTATTAATTCTTTAAAAGTAAATATAGGACTTTCATTAGTAGGTGTTATATCTGGAGAATTTTTGGTATCAAAAGCAGGCTTACGGATATCTAATAGTATATGGTGGGCAAGTATTCAAATTAGATTTAGTAATGACAAGTGTAATTATATTAGGAATAGTAGCAGGAATTATGTATGGTGGTGTACTCCTTCTTGAAAAATTTATCTTAAAAACAAAGAAGTTTAGATAACAATTCGTAAATTATTCTGAAGGAGGGAATATTTTTGAAAAAAAACATAATACTTGGAATTATAATTTTAGTTATTGTATTTGGAGTAGTTTTTGGCATTTTTATGGCAAAAGCCACCATAAAAAATAAGAACAGTGATAATCTAAAAACAATAAAAGTAAATGAAGTAACAAGATCAGTATTTTATGCACCCCAATATGTAGCAATAAGCAATGGATTTTTTAAAGAATATGGAATAGAAATTGAGCTAACAACAGGTCAAGGAGCAGATGCTGTAATGACAGCAGTATTATCAAATCAATGTGATATAGGATTTGCAGGACCTGAAGCATCAATATATGTATATAATGAAGGAAAAGAAGATTACACTCAAGTATTTGCCCAAATGACAAAAAAAGATGGTTCATTTTTGATAGCAAGACAAGATACAGAAAACTTTAGCTGGCAAGATTTAAAAGGTAAAACTGTAATACCGGGAAGAAAAGGAGGAGTACCATATATGACATTAGAATATGTATTAAAGAAAAATGGTATAAATCCACAAACAGATTTAACATTAGATGATAGTATAAAATTCGATTTAATGGCAGGAGCATTTTCGGCAGGAAATGCAGATTATGTAACATTATTTGAACCAACAGCATCAAATACTCAAAATCAAGGAAAAGGATATATTGTAGCATCTGTCGGAGAAGAAGCAGGCGAAATACCTTATACAGCCTATTTTTCAAAGAAAAGTTATATATCACAAAATGAACAAACAATTCAAAACTTTACCAATGCGATATATAAAGGACAAATATGGGTTGAAGAGCATTCAGCAAAAGAAATTGCAGAAAGTATTCAAAGCTTTTTTCCTGATACAGATGTAGAATTGCTAGCAGAAGTAATTCAAAATTATAAAAATATAGATGCGTGGAATGAAACACCTGTATTAAAACAAGAAGCATTTGATAGATTACAAGAAGTTATGACAATAGCAGGAGAATTAGAACAAAAAGCACCATATAATAAAATTATAAACAATAAATATGCACAAGAAAGTATAAATGAGTTTAAAAAAGCAGAAAATTAAAAAATAGAAAATAGCATCTTGAATAAAGATGCCATTTTCTATTTTTATACAATATAATAATAATATGCAAAACAGACTGAATTTTATAAGTATTATAATTGAAAAAAAATAAAAGATATTATATAATAGTTAGAATTAAAAAACGTGGAGGATTAAATGTTTGTAAAAGATGAAATACTTGAAAGTTTATGTTTGGATGCAGGAGAAAAAAGAACACAAAAAGCTCAAAATTATATACAAGAGAGAAAAGTAAAATTACAAGAAATAGCATATGAAGATGAAAACAATTTTGAAGTAGATGCAATTGTAAATGGTGTAGAAAACTATCATACGCATATTCAAATATCAAAAGGAGAAATTGAAGATTTACGATGTACATGTATAGACTATCAAAATCGTATGGGAGCATGTAAACACATTATAGCTACAATGTTGGAACTAAAAAAATATAATATAGAAAAAAGTAATAAAGTAGAAAATTTAAATACAGAAAGAAATCTAATATCTAAAGAAAACAGGGCGAAATATAGAAGTTTTGAACAAATAGTAAACGAATTGTATAATGAAGATATTGAAGAAGAATTTTCAGAAAATATAGAAGCAAAGTTTAATATTTCAGAAAAAATATCTTTAGAACCAAAGATAGTGTTTGATAGATACAATAAAACAATTAAATTAGAACTAAAAATTGGTAACAAAAAAATGTACAAAATTAAAAATTTTTCAGAATTTTATGATGCTATGTTTTATAAAAGAAGTTACAGGTATGGAGCACAATTACAATTTATACATACAAAAGAAATCTTTACAGATGACAGCCAGAAACTTCTAGAATTTGTATTAAAACGTGCAGAAACGATAAAATTCATTAATTCTGAAATAAATCCAAATTACAAATATTATGGGAAGACATCAAATGAATCTAGTATAGTAATTGACAATACAGGATTAGATGAATTATTTGAAATTTTAAAAGGGAAAAAGATAAACATAGAAAAAGAATATGAGCAAAATAAAATAGAAATATTAGATAAAAATCCAAATATAGAATTTGTTTTAAAAAATACAGGAAAGAATGAATATAAATTATTTCCAGACATTAAAATGAGAATAACATCAATATCAATATTAGAAGGAAAAACAAATACATACATATTAGATGAAAAGGCTTTATACAAATGTACAAAAGAATATACAGAAACAACATTAAGGTTATTGAAACTATTTAGAAATAATTATTTAGACGAAGTATATTTAAATCAAAACCAGTTACCAGAGTTATTTTCTATAATAATGCCAAAAATAAAAAACAAAATAATAATGCAGGAAGATACGAAAAAGCAAATAGAAAAATATAAACCACAGAAACTAGGAGTAAAAATATTTTTAGATTTTGATGAGCATAACTATATAATTGCCAATGTAAAATTTTGTTATGGAGAAGAGGAATTTAATCCATTAGAACAAAACATAAAAATAAAATCCACAAGAAATTTGATAGAAGAAACAAAAGTATTTAAATTTTTTGGAAAAACGGGATTTATGGTTTATGAAGAAAAAAAAGAATTCATATTACCACAAGAAGAAAAAATATATGAGTTTCTATCAGAAACAATTTTAGAATACATGAAAAAATTTGAAGTATTAGTTACAGATAACTTTAAATCAAAAGAGATAAAACAACCTAAAATTGGAACATTAGGAGTAAAAGTAGAAAATAATCTGCTATCAATAGATTTAACTAATTTGAATATAGATACAAAATTACTAGAAGAAATAATGACCAAATATAGTTTGAAGAAAAAATACCATAGACTTAAAGACGGAAGTTTTTTAAGTCTAGAAAAAAATAATGAATTAGACTTTTTAGAAAAAACAATAACAGGTATGGATATAGACTATAAGCAAATAGAACAAGGAAAAATAAAAATACCAGTATATAGAAGCCTATACTTAAATGAATTATTAAAAAATATAAATAATATACAAATAGAAAAAAATAATGAATATAAAAAGATTACAAATGCACTAAAACAAGAAAATATAGAAGAAGAAATAAACTTACCAAAAGAATTTGAAAATATTTTAAGATATTATCAAAAAACAGGATTTAAATGGCTAAAAGTGCTAGATAATTATAAATTTGGAGGAATTTTAGCAGACGATATGGGATTAGGAAAAACCATACAGATTTTATCCCTTTTAGTAGACTATAAACAAAATATAATTAACAGAAAAGCATCAATAGTAGTTTGCCCAAGTTCATTATCATTGAATTGGCAAAGTGAAGCTAAAAAATTTACAAGTGATTTACAAACATTAGTAATACATGGAACTGCAAAAGAAAGAGAAAAACAGATTAACAGTATAGAAAAATATGACTTAATAATAACATCATATGATTTATTAAAAAGAGATATTGAAATTTATAAACAAAAAAATTATATATTTAAATACATAATAGCAGATGAAGCACAATATTTAAAAAACAGTAATACTCAAAATGCTAAAACAATAAAACAAATAAAAGCGGAAACAAGGTATGCTTTAACAGGAACACCAATAGAAAATTCATTAGCAGAATTATGGTCTATATTTGACTATATAATGCCAGGATATTTATTTACATATAAAAAGTTTAAAAATATGTTTGAAATTCCTATTGCTAAAGAAAACAATATAGAAGCAATGGAAAAGCTAAAAATGCTAATTCAACCATTTGTATTAAGAAGAACTAAAAAGGAAGTATTAACTGAATTGCCAGAAAAAACAATAACTGTATTAAACAATCAAATGAAAGATGAACAAGAGGAGTTATATTTAGCATATCTAGCACAAGTAAAAACAGAAGTTGCAGAAATAGTAAATAAAAGAGGATTTGAAAAAAGTCAAATACAAATACTAGCAGCTCTTACAAGATTACGACAAATATGTTGTCATCCTAGCATATTTATAAATAATTATGAGGGAGGCAGTAGTAAATTAGAACAATGCATGGAAATTGTAGAAGAAGGAATACAAAGTGGGCACAAAATATTATTATTTTCTACATATACATCCATGTTCGAAATAATTGAAAAACAACTACAGAAGATGGAAATAAAATATTTTAAATTGACAGGGAATACGAAAGTAGATGAAAGAGTTGATTTAGTTGATGAGTTTAACAAAAATCCAGAAATAAAAGTATTTTTAGTATCACTAAAAGCTGGTGGAACTGGTTTAAATTTAATAGGTGCAGACATGGTAATACATTATGACCCTTGGTGGAATTTTTCTGCTGAAAATCAAGCAACAGACAGAGCATATCGAATTGGACAGAAAAATAATGTACAAGTATATAAACTAATTACAAAAAATTCAATAGAAGAAAAAATCTATGAATTACAACAAAAAAAAGCAGAACTTATTGACAATGTATTAGATACTCAAACAACATTTATTAATAAATTGTCAAAAGAGGAAATTATGAATCTGTTTGAATAGAATTACAAAAAAATATATTAAAATTAAACAGTTATATATAAATTTGGTTTGTATATTATTTAAATTATAATGAAAGGGACTAAATGACAATGAAAAATTATATAACAATAATAGGTGGAGGATTAGCAGGATGCGAAGCTGCACACCAAATAGCAAAAAGAGGAATAAATGTAAAATTATATGAAATGAAGCCAAAAAAATTTTCAGCAGCACACTCTAATTCAAATTTAGCAGAAATTGTATGTAGTAATTCATTTAAGTCAAATTTGCATACAAATGCATGTGGGCTATTAAAAGAAGAATTAAGATTATTAGAATCCTTATTAATAAAAATTGCAGATGAAACAGCTGTACCAGCAGGACAAGCTTTGGCGGTAGATAGACAATTATTTTCAGAAAAAGTAACACAAGAAATAAATAAAAATCCATTGATAGAAATTTATAATGAAGAAGTAACAAATATCGAAAATATAGCCAAAGATGGAATTGTAATAATTGCAACAGGTCCATTAACTTCAGAAGGATTATCAAAACAAATTTTAAAAATAACTGGTGAAGACAAATTGCATTTTTATGATGCGGCAGCACCCATAGTAAGTAAGGAAAGTATTAATTTTGATATAGCATTTTATGGTAATAGATATGAACAAGAAAAGAAAAAAGAAGAAAGCATTAAACAATGGAAGCAAAGATTAGCAATTCAAGAACAAAGTTATATAAATCTTCCAATGAACAAAGAAGAATATGAAAAATTCTGTAATGAATTAATAAATGCAGAAATTGTAGAATTACATCAATTTGAAAAGAAAGAAATATTTGAAGGATGCATGCCAATAGAAATAATGGCAAAAAGAGGAATAGATACATTACGATTCGGACCATTAAAGCCAGTTGGATTTGACGATCCAAGATATGTAAAACGCCCATATGCAGTAGTACAATTAAGGCAAGATGACAGTATAGGAAGTATATATAATATAGTGGGATTTCAAACGAATTTGAAATTTGGAGAACAAAAAAGAGTTTTTAGTACGATACCAGGGCTAGAAAAAGCAGATTTCATAAAATATGGTGTAATGCATAGGAACACATATATTAATTCTCCAATTTTACTAGACAATACATATAATTTAAAATGCAATCCAAATATATTTTTTGCAGGGCAAATAACAGGAGTAGAAGGATATGTTGAATCTATTTCTTCAGGACTTGTTGCAGGAATAAATGCTGTGCAAAAATTGAAAGGACTGTCACAAACTGCTTTTAGTGAATTAACAATGATAGGTGCACTAGCTAAATACATATCAACTCTAAATGATAAATTCCAACCTATGAATGCAAATTTTGGAATTGTTCCTGAACTAAATGATAGAATAAAAGATAAAAAGTTAAAATATGCAAAGTTAGCAGATAGAGCATTGGAGAGTCTAAAAATATAGAAACTCATACTAGTATTGAATATGAGTTAAATAATCTGGAGAAAAAATAAAAAGATTTTAAATAAATATAGAAA
>CAMMHE010000002.1 GCA_946496575.1 uncultured Clostridium sp.
ACTGGAAAATATATTCAAGGTTTCCCTGAATATGGTCCAGAAAGAATGGGTGCACCACTTACTGCTTATAATCGTATAAGTGATACTCCTATTACTATTCATAGTAACATTTATGAACCTGATTATGTTGTCGTTGTTGATGATACTTTACTTAAGTCTGTAAATGTAACATCTGGATTAAAAAAAGAAGGAGCTATTATTATTAACACAACTAAAAGCTATGAAGAGATAAAACCATTTCTAAATAATTATGAAGGTAGTGTATATTCAATAGATGCAAGAAAAATATCTATCGAAGCACTAGGAAAATATTTTCCTAATACACCTATGCTTGCTGCCATTGTTAAAGTTAGTGGTATTATGTCTGATGAAAACTTCTTAAAAGATATGGAAGGTTCTTTTAAACATAAATTTGCAAAAAAACCTGAAGTTATTGATGGAAATATGAAAGCAATTTCTCTTGCTCTTGAAGAAGTAAAGAAAATAAAATAATTACGATTTAATATTTTTTAATATTTAAAATGGTTATAGGCTTTCCAAAAACCTAAATATATTGTTATAAGGAGATTTAATTATGATAAATACAAAAACTCCTATGGAAAATTTAACTATAGGCGGAAATATTTATGAAGCTGGGAATGCTAAAGATTTTAAAACTGGTGACTGGCGTAGTGTAAAACCAGTATATATTAGTGAAAATTGTAAACAATGCGGATTATGCTTTCCTGTCTGCCCTGATAATGCAATTCCAGTTTGTAAAGATACTTTAAAAAGAACTGACTTTAATTACGACTACTGCAAAGGATGTGGCATATGTGCAAAAGTATGTCCTTTTAAGGCAATTGAAATGAAGGAAGAAGGTGATGCATAATGAGTATAAGAGAAAGATTAAGTGGTAATGAAGCTGTTGCAACAGCAATGAAACAAATTAATCCAGATGTTGTAGCTGCATTTCCAATAACACCTTCAACAGAAATTCCTCAATATTTTTCTACTTTTGTAGCAAATGGATCTGTTGATACCGAATTTGTAGCTGTTGAAAGCGAGCACAGTGCAATGAGTGCATGTATTGGTGCTGAAGCTGCCGGTAGCAGGGCAATGACTGCTACTTCTGCAAATGGATTATCTTTAATGTGGGAAATGATCTATATAGCTTCTAGTTTACGTTTACCTATTGTTATGTCTTTAGTAAACCGTGCTGTGTCTGGTCCTTTAAATATTCACAATGACCATTCAGATGCTATGGGTGTTAGAGATGCTGGATGGATAATGCTATTTTCTGAAAATAATCAAGAAGCTTATGATAATACTCTTATGGCTCATAGAATTGCTGAACATAAAGATGTTATGCTTCCTTTAATGATATGCCAAGATGGATTTATTACTTCTCATTCAATTGAAAATATTGAACTTGAAGATGACGAATTAGTTAAAAATTTTGTTGGATCATATAAACCAGAACATTATTTATTAAATGATAAAGAGCCAATTGCTGTTGGTCCTCTAGATTTACAAGCATATTTATTTGAACATAAAGCTCAACAGGCTGAAGCTATGAAAAATGCAAAACATGTAATTTTAGATGTTTCTAAAGAATTTGAAAAATTAACTGGAAGAAAATATAATTTATTTGAAGAATATAGATTAGAAGATGCAGAAATTGCAATTGTATGTATGAATTCTACCGCTGGAACAACTAAATTTGTAGTTGATAATTTAAGATCAAAAGGTATTAAAGCAGGTCTATTAAAGGTTAGAGTTTTCAGACCATTCCCTGGTGAAGAAATAGCTAAAGCTTTATCTCATATAAAAGCTATTGCTGTTTTAGATAAGGCTAGTTCTTTAAATGCCATTGGAGGCGCTTTATTTGAAGATATAACTTCTTCAATGTTTGTTGAAAATATTCACGTTCCTACTATAAATTATATTTATGGAATTGGTGGTCGTGATACTACATCAGATCAAATTGAAACTGTATTTTCTGATCTACAAAAAGTTATTCAAACAGGTAAAATTGATAACCCTTATAGATATATAGGATTAAGGAAAGGAGATGTTAAATAATGGCTGATGAAATGAAAAAACCTTACAATTTAAAAGAAGTTGTTGCTACAAAACCTTCAAGATTTACAGAAGGTCATAGAATGTGTGCAGGATGTGGTGCCCCTGTTGTTGGAAGAATGATTTTACGTGCACTTCATGAAGATGATCATGCTGTTATAACTAATGCTACAGGTTGCATGGAAGTTTCAACTTTTATATATCCTTACACTGCTTGGACAGATTCATTTATACATACTGCCTTTGAATGTGCAGGTAGTACTTGTTCTGGTGCTGAAGCTGCATATAAATCTTTAAAAAAACAAGGAAAACTTCCCGAAGATAAAAATACTAAATTCATAGCTTTTGGTGGAGATGGCGGTACATATGATATAGGTCTACAAAGTCTATCTGGAGCAATGGAAAGAGGGCATGATATGACATATGTGTGCTATGATAATGGTGCATATATGAATACAGGTATTCAACGTTCTTCAGCAACTCCAAAATTTGCAGACACTACAACTTCTCCTGCTGGAAAAGTTATTCCTGGAAAAATGCAATCAAGAAAAGATTTAACTCAAATTATGGTAGGGCATCATTTGCCATATGTTGCTCAATCAATTGCAGTTGGTAATTTTAAAGATTTATATGAAAAATCTGAAAAAGCAATTTATACAGAAGGTCCAACTTTCTTAAATGTATTAGCTCCTTGCCCACGTGGTTGGGGATATCCTACTGATGATCTTATGTCTATAAATAAACTTGCAGTTGATACTTGTTATTGGCCTTTATATGAAGTAATAAATGGAGTTTATCATATTACATTCAAACCTAGCAAAAAGCTTCCTATCGAAGAATTTTTACGTCCACAAAAACGTTTTAAACATTTGTTTAAACCAGGAAATGAATGGATGATAGAAGATTTTCAAAATGAAGTTGATAAAAGGTGGCAAGAATTGTTAGATTTAGAAGAAATGACTAATAAATAAAAATAAAGAAATAAAATGAAGTGGCTTTATTATAGTCCACTTCATTTTACTTTTTTAATTTATTACAATAGTATCAAGTTTTAAGTCTTCTCCGTTAATATTAACTTCCGTATATCCAGAATGTTCTTGGTCATCATATATAATATCTAATGATAAAGTTTCATTTTTTATAGTATTTTCATATTTTTTTACTACTTTTTCTAATTTTTCGTTTCCATATACATATAGATTTATTCTATCTAAAACTTCAAATCCTTTATCTTTTCTCATATTTTGTATTTTAGATAATATCTCTCGAACATATCCTTCTTCAATTAAATCAGGTGTTAATGTAGTATCTAATACTACTCCTATTTCGCCTTCCCCACTAAATGCAAATCCTTCTTTTCCTTGCATTGTAACAAGTAGATTTTCTTGGCCTAATTCAATAGTTATATCATCTATTTCTATATATTCTTTTCCTCCATTTTTTACTTTTGTTGAAAGTTCCATTTGATTCATTTTTGCAATTGCTTCTTTAATTTTAGGAATTAATCTTCCATATTCTTTGCCTAATACTGGTAAATTTGGTTTTATTTCAAAATTTACATATTTTTTCATTTCTGCACCCAAAATTACCTTTTTTACATTTAATTCTTCTTTTACTATGTCACCATAATATTTAGGTAATTCATTTACAGATATAAGCATTTCTGATAATGGTTGCCTGTTTTTAATATTTGAAGCATTTCTTGCACTTCTTCCTAATTTTACTATCTTATACGCTAAATCCATTTCTTTTTCTAATTTAAAATCAACTTTTGATTTATCATATTCTGGCCATAGACATAAATGTACACTCTCTGGTTGGTTTTTATCTAAATTTACAACTATATTTTGATAAATTTCATCTGTAATAAATGGTACAAATGGTGCGGCAACTTTTATTAATACTGTTAATACTGTATATAATGTTATATAAGCTCCTATTTTATCATTATCTAAATTTTCACTCCAAAATCTTTCCCTATTAGTACGAATATACCAATTTGATAAGCTATCAGTAAATTCATCTATCTGTAAAGCTGCTCCTGTTATATCATATTTTTCAAGTTTTTCATCTACATCTTTTACTAATGTATTTAATTTTGAAATTATCCATCTATCCATTATATTGTCAGATTTAAAATTCGAATATTTTAATGGATTAAATTTATCTATTTCTGCATATAAAACATAAAACGAATATATATTCCATAATGTGCTTAAAAATCCTCTTTGTGTCTCTTGTACATTTTCTATTCCTAGTCTTGTTGGAAGCCATGGACTACTACATGTATAAAAATGCCATCTTGTTGCATCTGCTCCTACTTCATTTAATAATACTATTGGATCTACACCATTACCTTTAGATTTAGACATCTTCTGTCCTTTACTATCTAAAACATGCCCTAATACTACACAATTTTCATATGATGGTTTATTAAATAAACATGTTGATATTGCAAGTAATGTATAAAACCATCCTCTTGTTTGATCTATAGCTTCTGATATAAATTGTGCTGGGAAATTTTCTTTAAATAATTCTTTATTTTCAAATGGATAATGTAATTGTGCAAATGGCATTGAGCCTGAATCAAACCAACAATCTATTACTTCTCTTGCCCTTGTCATCTTCTTTCCGCATTTAGGACAATTTAAATGGATATTATCAATATATGGTTTGTGTAATTCAATATTTTCTGGAACATTTATCCCCTTTTCTTTTAATTCTGCAATTGAGCCAATACATTCTTTATGCCCACATTCGCAATACCAGACTGGCAAAGGTGTTCCCCAATATCTATCTCTAGATATGCACCAATCAATTACATTTTCTAAAAATTTTCCAAATCTTCCTGTTCTTATTGTATCAGGATACCAATTTATTTTGTTGTTATTTTTTACTAAATCGTCACGTAATTTTGTCATTGCAACAAACCAACTTTCTTTTGGATAATATAAAAGTGGTGTGTCACATCTCCAACAATGTGGATATGAATGCAAATGTTTTTCTTTACTAAATAATTTATCTTCTTGTTTTAACCAATTGCATATATCCTCATTACAATCTCTTACAAATCTTCCTGCCCATGGTTCAACTTCTTTTACAAATTTTCCTGATTTGTCTACTAAATTTATAAATGTTATCCCATTTTGATTCGCTACGATACTGTCGTCTTCACCATATGCTGGTGCAATGTGTACAATTCCCGTACCATCTGTTAATGTAACATAATCTCCATGTATTACTACAAATGCTTTTCCTTCTGGTTTTGCAAATGGTATTAATTGTTCATATTCTAATCCTAAAAGCTCTTCACCTTTATAAGTTTTTAATATTTCATATTCTTTGTTTTTTAGTACTGTTTCAGATAAATCTTTTGCTAATACATATATTTCATATTCTGGCTTTTCATCAGTTCCAATATTTACTTTTGCGTCAATATATTCATAATTTTTATTTACACAAAGAGCTAGATTTGATGGCAATGTCCAAGGTGTTGTTGTCCATGCTAAAATAAATCTATTTTTTTCTCCTTTTATTTTAAATTTTACTATACATGTTAGATCTTTTACATCTTTATACCCTTGGGCAACTTCATGTGAAGACAATGCTGTTCCACATCTTGGACAATATGGCATAACTTTATGTCCTTCATATAAAAGTCCTTTTTCCCACATTTGCTTTAATGCCCACCATACTGATTCTATATAATTATTATCATATGTTATATATGGATTTTCCATGTCTACCCAATATCCAACTTTGTTGGTCATATCTTCCCACATATGCACATATGTGAAAACACTCTCTTTACATTTTTTTACGAATTCTTCTACTCCATATTTTTCTATTTGCTCTTTTCCTGAAATTCCTAATTTTTTTTCAATTTCAAGTTCTACTGGAAGTCCATGTGTATCCCAACCTGCTTTTCTAATTACTTGATATCCTTTCATTACTTTATACCTTGGAATTATATCTTTCATTACTCTTGTTTCAATATGCCCTACATGTGGCTTTCCATTTGCTGTTGGTGGTCCATCATAAAATGTAAAATATTTTGCACCTTTATTCATAGCAAAATTCTTTTTTATGATATTATTTTCTTTCCACTTTTTAGCTATTTCCTGTTCCATTCCAACAAAACCATTTTTTAATTCTACTTTTTTGTACATTTTAAATTTTCCTCCTTTTCTCATACATCAAAAAGTCCTAGCATAATGTTTCCTATGCTAGGACGAAAATTTTTCCGCGGTACCACCTCTTTTAATAATTATACATATAATTATTCTCTTTTTTCTTTTTAACGCAAAGATACGGCAAGGCTTAATTTCTTAAGATTTCTGCTTTGCAACAACATAGGTGATAATAAATAATTTTTACTTACCTGTGTTCCACTATTATACAGGCTCCCTATTAGATATTATATTATTTATCCTGTCCTTTGTTTTTGTATTTACCTAATTTATATAATTATGAATATAATAATACCATTTTTTTTCTATTTAGTCAACTTTAACTATAAAAAATTTTTATTTATAATAATAATGTAATAACAATTAAGCATATAGCCCCTGGAATTCCAAGTATGCCAACAACTACTGCTGTTAATATATTAAGACCTATATGGAATCCCCATATACTTCCAATTAAATTAATTGCATAAATTATAAGTGCACCTAATATTGAATTAAATATCAATCTCATTATCCATTTTATAGGAACTATAAATATTTTACAAATTATAAATAATATACATATGCATGCTAAAAAAATTATTATACTTTCCATAAATATCCTTTTCCCTTCCATCACAAGGAATAAATTTAAAATTATATTTTATTTATTAATCTTTATGAAGAGAATTGGACAAATATTACTTAAACTACCTCATCATTTTGCATATATATTTTCATTTTTATTGCTTCTAACATGTCCAATGAAATTCCATTTTTTTTAGCAAATTTAATTAAATAGTCTAATTTGCTTTGATTTGCTTTTAGTTGATACGTATAATAGTCAATCATATCTTTATCAGCATATTCAAAATTTTTATTTAATTGATTTAGCTCTTCTCTTGCATCTAAAATGCTTTTTACAAGTTCTGCTCTTTTATCTCTTTCTGACTTTTCTATTATTTTCTTATCTTTTATATATTGCTCTTGCATATCATTCTCCTTTGTATATTTTATGCAAATATTATATGAATTAAAACTGTTGTCAAAAAATAAATGGCAAATTTTGTATATTTACTCAAAAATATCGCTTATATAAATTATTTCCATTTTATTGATATTTATTTATTTTTATTGTATAATAATTACATATTTTTTTGTATAAGAAAATTTTGTTTAAGAAGGGTTGGAAACAATATGATAGATTTAAAATTTTTAAGAGAAAATCCTGATACTGTAAGAGAAAATATTAAGAAAAAATTCCAAAATTATAAATTGCCTTTAGTTGATGAAGTTTTAAGTTTAGATATACAAAACAGAGAAGCTAAACTTCATGGCGATGAACTTAGAAATAAAAGAAAGATTATAAGTAATCAAATTGGAAATTGCATGAAAAATGGACAAAAGGATGAGGCTGAAAGATTAAAACTTGATGTTGAGCAAGTCAATAAAGAACTCGCTAAAAATGAAGAATTAGAAAATCATTTGTCCACAGAAATAAAATCAAGAATGATGAAAATTCCTAATATTATTCATGAATCTGTTCCTATTGGAGAAAATGATAGCCAAAATGTTGAAATAAAGAAATATGGTGAACCATTAGTTCCTGATTATTCTATCCCATATCATGGTGAAATTATGGAATCACTGGGAGGTCTTGATTTAGATAGTGCTAGACGTGTAGCTGGAAACGGCTTTTATTATTTACTTGGAGATATTGCTCGACTTCATTCAGCTGTTTTGACATATGCAAGAGATTTTATGATTAACAAAGGATTTACTTATTGTATTCCTCCTTATATGATTCGTAGTGATGTTGTAACAGGTGTTATGAGCTTTGAAGAAATGGATGCTATGATGTATAAAATTGAAGGTGAAGATTTATATCTAATTGGAACTAGTGAACACTCTATGATTGGTAGATTTAAAGATCAAATTCTAAAAAAAGAAAACTTACCTTATACAATTACATCATATTCTCCATGTTTTAGAAAAGAAAAAGGTTCACATGGGTTAGAAGAACGTGGTGTTTATCGAATCCATCAATTTGAAAAACAAGAAATGATAGTTGTTTGCGAGCCAAAACAAAGCTGGGAATGGTATGATAAAATGTGGTCATATACAGTTGAATTATTTAGGAGTTTAGACATCCCTGTTCGTACTCTTGAATGTTGTAGTGGTGATTTAGCAGATCTAAAAGCAAAAAGTGTAGACGTTGAAGCATGGTCTCCAAGACAACAAAAATATTTTGAAGTTGGTAGCTGTTCAAATTTAACCGATGCACAAGCTCGTAGATTAGGTATTAGAATTAAAGGTGAAAATGGTAACTATTTTGCCCACACTTTAAATAATACTGTGGTTGCTCCTCCTCGTATGCTTATAGCTTTAATTGAAAATAACTATAATAAAGATGGTAGTGTAACTGTTCCAAAGGTTTTAAGACCTTACATGAATAATTTAGAAAAAATAGTTTTAAAATGAAAACTTAATATGAAGTTTTTAGGAGAAAAGTCATGATTATAAAAAATCCAAAATTTGAAATATCTGCTGTACATTCCTCTCAATATCCAAAGTCTGATCTTCCTGAAATTGTATTAGTAGGAAAATCTAATGTCGGCAAATCAAGTTTTATTAATACAATGATTAATAGAAAAAAATTAGCACGTACTAGTAGTGAACCTCGGTAAAACTCGTCAAATTAATTTTTACAATATAGATAATCTCTTTTATTTTGTTGATTTGCCTGGATATGGTTTTAGTAAAATGTCTAAAACAGAACAAAAGCAAGTTGGAAAATTTATTGAAGATTATTTATTTAATAGGGCTCAAATTTCTTTAATTATATTTTTAGTTGATATTCGTCATGAACCTACTGATAATGATAAACTGATGTATAATTATATTATAAAAAGCAAATTACCATTTATAGTTTTGGCAAATAAAGCTGACAAAATTGCATCTACTAAAGTTTTAGATTATGTAACAAAAATTCAAAAAATTTTGAATCCTATTGAGGATAATATTTTTATTCCTTTTTCTTGTGAAAAAAAAATTTATACAGAAGCTGTTTGGAATGAAATCAGCAAATTTATTTAAATATAAAAAATAAAGTAAGTAGATTTTTAAAATTCTGTACTTACTTTATTTTTAGTTTACTCTTCATGCTTTTTTTCAATTTTAGTAATAATTTTTAATGCCTTTTGCCTATCTAGGATAACTACATGGTCACATCCTTTACATTTAAGTTTAAAATCCACTCCTACGCGAGTAATTTCCCATATTTTACTTCCACAAGGATGTGGCTTTTTAGTTCTAACTATATCTCCTATTTCATATTTCATTACTTTACCTCCATCTGAAGGATTTTTATATAACATCTACTAAATTAATCTTTTAATTGCCTCTTCAAACCTGTTTCTAACTTTATTTTCTCCCATAACTTGCATTATTTCATACATATCAGGTGTATTTGTTCTACCTGTTAATGCAACCCTTAAAACTGTACTAACATCTCCTACATGTGCTTTATACATTCCTGGATTTTCTTTAAATATTTTTACTTCACTGGCATACCCTAAATCTCCTGCTAATTTTTTAATATTATCAAACCATGTTTGTTTGTCATCAGATGCATTGAATCTGTATGCTTCTAATATTTTTTTTATCTCGTCTTTTTCTTTTATTACTTGATATGGGTATTCTAAAATTTTTCTGTCATACATGTAAATTATATTTTCTTTTATATCTGACCATTTTGCTATATCTTTTCTTGGCTTTTTGTTTCCTCTTTCTATTCCAAATACTTTTAGTGCATATTCTTTATCATCTAAAATTTCTTTTAGCTCTTCATCATATTTGTTTGCCCAATTTAAAGCCTCTTCATATACTTTTTCAGCTGTATATCTTGATATAATTGATTTTGAAACATCTAAAAGTTTTATCATATCAAATAATGCTCCACTGACACTCATTTTATTTAATTGCAAATCAAAATCATTTATAGATAATTCTGGATTTTGTCTTCTCCAATTTTCAAAATTTGAACTTGCAATATTTAATAAGTATTCTTTTACTGCATCTGATGGTATTCCCTGTTCTTTATAGAAATCAACTGCAGCTTCTGGATCTTTTCTTTTACTTAATTTACGTTTATTTCCATTATCATTTTTCATTATTGGTGCTATATGTGCATATTTAGGTGCTTTAAATTTCAATTCTTCAAATAATTGCAAATGTAAAGGTACTGATGATAGCCACTCATCACTACGTATTACATGTGTTGTTCCCATTAAATGGTCATCTACTATATGTGCAAAATGATATGTTGGAAGTCCATCTGATTTTATTATTATTATATCTTGGTCATTTTCTGGGAAATCAACATTTCCTTTGATTATATCATGATGTTTGATTTTTCTATCTTCTCTTCCTGTTGATTTAAACCTAATTACATAGTTTTCTCCATTTTGTACTTTTTGAACCATTTCTTCTACAGAAAGTTTTCTGCAGTTTGCCCATACACCATAATAACCTGTACGAATTTTTGCAATTTCTTGTTTTGCTCTCATTTGATCTAAATCTTCTTGTGTACAAAAACAAAGATATGCTTTACCTTGTGATAATAAATGTTTTGCATATGCTTGATAAATATCTTTTCTTAAAGACTGTTTATATGGTCCATACTTTCCTAATTCCTCATTTTCGTTTATTTGTCCTTCATCTGGCATCATATCAAAATCTTTTAGAGCATTTACTATTCCTGTTACACCATTTTCAATTTCCCTTTTTTGGTCAGTATCTTCAACTCTTAAAAAGAAAATTCCATTCGTTTGCTTTGCTACTTTGCGTGCAACAAATGCTTGATATAATCCACCTATATGCACAAATCCTGTAGGGCTAGGAGCAAATCTTGTTACTATTGCTCCTTCTTCTAAATTTCTCCTTGGATATTTTTCTTCATAATAAGATATATCTTTTATATTTGGAAAAACTAAATCTGCTAAATCTTTATAATTCATATTTGACTATTCCTTTCATAAATATTAGTTCATAATTTCCTATTATTATATTTCCATTATTATTGGGATAATCATTGGATTTCTTTTTGTCTTTGTAAAAATATAATCTCTTAAATTATCTTTTAACGATGTTTTTATAGTTGTCCAATCTCTAATTCCTTTTTCTTCACATTTTGCTACTTCATTTCTTACTACAAGTTTAACTTCTTCCATTAAGTTCTCTGACTCTCTTACATATACAAATCCTCTTGAAATTACGTCTGGCCCTGCAACAACTTCTCCTGTTGAAGAATGTAGTGTTAATACTATTATAATTAAACCATCTTGTGATAAATGTTGCCTATCTCTTAAAACTATGCTTCCTACATCTCCTACACCTAATCCATCTACTAAAATTTTTCCATTTGGTACCATTCCAGCAAATTTTGCTTCATCTTGATTTATTTCTAATACTTTTCCATTTTCCATCATAAATATATTCTTTTTAGGTATTCCCATTAATTCTGCTGTATCACTATGTGCCATAAGTTGATGATATTCTCCATGAACTGGTATGAAATATTGGGGTCTTGCTAATGATAAAATTAATTTTTGCTCCTCTTGACATGCATGTCCTGATACATGCACATCTGTAAGTGTACTATAAACGACTTCAGCTCCTATTTGCATTAAATTATCTATTACCTTTGTTACATATTTTTCATTTCCTGGTATTGGCGTTGCTGATATTATTACTAAATCATTATTGGTTATTTTTACTTTTTTGTGTTCACCTGCTGCCATTCTAGTCAATGCAGACATTGGCTCTCCCTGACTACCTGTTGTTATTATTACTAATTGTTCATCATTATATGTTCCCATCATATCTATATCAATAAAAATATCATCTGGACAATTAATATAGCCATATTCTCTTGCTGTATTTATTATATTTACCATACTTCTACCACATATTGCTATTTTTCTTTTAAATTTTACAGCTGAATTTACTATCTGCTGTATTCTGTGTACATTAGATGCAAATGTTGCTACAACAATCCTTTTAGTACAATTTGTAAATAATTTGTCAAATACTTCTCCTACAAATCCCTCTGACATTGTAAATCCTTTTCTTTCGGCATTTGTACTATCAGACATCAATGCTAATATTCCTTGATTTCCTAGTTCTGCAATTCTTCCAAAATTCATCCTTTGTCCATCTATTGGGGTATAGTCTACTTTAAAATCTCCTGTATGAAGTATTGTTCCTACTGGTGTTGTGATTGCAAGCATAACAGAATCAGGAATACTATGTGAACTTCTAATAAATTCTACTTTAAAGTATTTCCCAAGTTTAATTGTTTCCCCTTGATTTACAGTATGAATTTTTGTACTTCTCAACAATTTATGTTCTTCTAGTTTATTATTTATTAATCCTACAGTTAATTTTGTTGCATAAATTGGTATATTGATTTGTTTTAAAAAATATGGTATTCCTCCAATATGATCTTCATGTCCATGTGTTACTACCATTGCTTTTATCTTGTCCTGATTTTTAATTAAATATGTTACATCTGGTATTACTAAATCGACTCCTAACATGTCATCTTCTGGAAAAGTTAATCCACAATCTACTACTATTATTTCGTCTTCATATTCAAATACTGTGATATTTTTTCCTACTTCATGTAATCCTCCTAATGGAATTATTTTTAGTTTTGATTTTTTGAAAATACTCATATCTTTTGAGTTTTCTTGCGTTTTTTGATTTTCATCCTTAACTTTCTTTGGTCTTCTATTATAAGGCCTTCTTTTTTTTGTTTTCAAAGCAATATCTACTTCTATTGCAGTCTTCTCTTGTTTTTCTTTTGACATAAATTTCTCCTTTCAATTTCTCAATTAATTTTATTTTACGTATTTCTTATTTTTACACATGAACTAAAAATTAGTTTATTTCACTAAACTAATTAATATATAATTCTTATAATTTTTTATGATTTCCGATCAGCTTTTCACTTAATTTATATATGCTATTACATTTAATACATTAAAACAAAATCTCTTCTTGTGCTCTCTTGCACATCACATGTTAAATTATAACATAATATACATAAAAAGTCAATTCATTTGAATACAAATCTATCATAAACCTTATCAAATGCAGATATAAAAAGAACAATGTATAGGTATTTTATAAAACTTTGCATCTATGCCCTAATACATTATTCTTTTTAATAAAATGAAGAACCTATATTTTTGTAATATTAAAGTTCAGATTCAATATTTAATAATCTGTTATATTTAGCTACTCTATCTGTTCTACATGGTGCACCTGTTTTTATTTGTCCTGCATTTACAGCTACTGCTATATCTGCAATTGTTCTATCTTCTGTTTCTCCTGATCTGTGTGATATTATTGTTTTATATCCATTTCTCTGTGCTAAAGAAATAGCATCCAAAGTTTCTGTTAAAGTACCAATTTGATTTGGTTTTATTAATATAGCATTTGCTATTTTTTCCGTTATACCTCTTTGTAATCTATTTGTGTTTGTTACAAATAAATCGTCTCCTACAAGTTGTACTTTCTCTCCAATTTTATTTGTTAACTCCTTCCACGATTCCCAATCATTTTCTGCCAACCCATCTTCTACAGATGCTATTGGATATTTTTGTGTTAAATTTACTATATATTCTATCATTTGATCTTTTGTTTTTAATTCTCCAGTTTTCCAGAAATAATATCCTTCTTTTCCCATTTTTTGTGCTTCATCATACATCTCTGTGCTTGCCATATCTAGAGCAAGTACAATATCTTTTTTAGGTTCATATCCTGCCCTTGCTATTGCTTCTAAAATCAATTCAATAGCTTGTTCTTCATTTTCTAAATTAGGTGCAAAACCACCTTCATCTCCCACTGCTACACTATATCCTTTTTCTTTTAATACTTTTTTTAAGTTATGATATACTTCTACACCTGTTCTTAATCTTTCTTTAAATGTTTTTTCTCCTATTGGCATTATCATAAATTCTTGTATATTTATATTGTTATCAGAATGCTTTCCTCCATTTAAAATATTCATCATTGGAATTGGAAGAACATGAGCATTAACACCTCCAATGTAATTATATAAGCTTAATCCTAAAGAATCTGCTGCAGCTTTTGCTATTGCTAAAGATACTCCAAGTGTTGCATTTGCTCCAAGTTTTGATTTATTTTCTGTTCCATCTAAATCTATTAATATCTGGTCAATCCTTCTCTGGTCATATGCATTCATATTTATTATCTTTTTTCCTATTTTATCATTTACATTTTCTACTGCTTTTTCTACTCCTTTTCCTAAATATCTCTGTTTGTCACCATCACGTAATTCAACTGCTTCAAAACTTCCTGTTGATGCTCCTGATGGTACTATGCTTCTTCCATAAAATCCACCTTCCAATATTACTTCTACTTGTACAGTCGGATTTCCTCTTGAGTCTAATACTTCTAACCCTTTTATGTCTTCAATCGCCAAATAGTCTTTCATAAATATTTATCCTCTCTTTCTCTACTTTTATTGAAAAGTAATTTTTTTACTTTTCTTGTTTTGGATATTTTATCCACTTTTATATTTATCTATTCAGTTTGTATTTAAAATGTGATATGTTTTTATGAAGCCCTTTTGTTTCGCAATTCTGTTGCATATTGTATAGATACTTCGTTTATATCACCAGATGATATCCTTGCTATTTCTTTTATTGTTTCTTCTTCATTCAATTGTTTTATATTGGTATTTGTTCTATCTCCCATTATACTTTTGCTTATAAAGTAATTATAATCTGCCTCTGCTGCTATACTTGCTAAATGAGATATGCATAATACCTGATGACTTTTAGATATATTCTTAAGTTTTTCGGCAACTGCATTTGCTGCCTTTCCACTAATTCCTGTATCAATTTCATCAAATACTACAACAGGCATTTCATCTGTATCTGCTAATACTTTTTTTATTGCTAACATTATTCTACACATTTCTCCTCCTGATGCAATTTTTATTAATTGTTTTTCATCTTCTCCTAAATTTGTTGTAATGTATATCTCAACTTTGTCTTTTCCATTTTCAAAAAATTCGTCTTTGCTATAGTTAACATGTATATTTACTTTTGCATTTGGCATTTCTAAATCTTTTAATGTTTGATTTATATTATTAGTTAATTTTATACTATTTTCAATTCTTAATTTATGCATATTTTCTGCTATGAAATTCATTTTTTCTTCTATTTGATTTAATTTAATTTTTAATGTTTGATTATATTCATCTAAATTTTCTATTTTACTTATTTCCTGACTTATTTCTTCTTTATAATTCAATATCTCTTCAATATTATTTCCATATTTTCTTTTTAATGAATAAATTAAATCAAGCCTCTGTTCTACTTCGTTTTGTTCTTCTTTATTAAATTCTATTTCATCTTTATATATACATATATCTCTTGCTAATTCTTGTAGTTCATAATATATATTATTTAGATTATAATTACAATTTTGGTATTTTTCATCTATATTTTCTATTTTTTCTAATGCTCTTATCGCATAGCTTATTTTATCAATTGTGTTTTCTCCTAATGCTTCATTTGCTTTATTTAAATTTTCTAATATTTTTTCAGAATTTTGTATTTTATTTCTTTTTTCTTCTAATTTTTCTTCTTCATTTAGTCTTAACTTTGCTCCTTCTATCTCATGTAATTGATATTTTAATAAATCTAATTTTCTTTGTCTTTCTTTTTCATCTTCATAATTTTCTTTTAATTCTTTTTTTATTGCATTGCATTTTTCATAATTTTCTTTATATTCTTCTTTTTGTTTTATTATTTGTTTTCCTATAAAATTATCTAAATATTTTATATGTGTTTTGCTATCTAATATTGTTTGATTATCATTTTGCCCATGGATTTCTATATAACTTTTCATTAAATTTTTTAATTCTCCTACTGTTACTAACCTACCATTTATTTTACACATATTTCGTCCATTAGAAAAAATTTCTCTTGAAACAATTATATTGCCATCTATTGAATTTGCATCTTTTGGCAAATATAGACATATTTCTACAAATGAATGATCTTCTCCTTTTCTTATCATCTCTTTTGAAAATCTTCCACCTGATATTATGTTTAAAGATCCTATTATTAAAGATTTACCAGCTCCTGTTTCACCTGTTAATACATTTAATCCTTTATTTAAATTGAGTTCTAAATCATCTATTATTCCTATATTTTTTATATGCAAATTTGTTATCATATAACTTCCTCCTTAAAATTTTGTTTATCGTTTCCAAATATTTGTTTGTGTATGTATTTTAATACCAAATTTTTGTTTTGTCAATATCTTTTTTATAATTTTCTAAATATTAATCTACATAGGAGTAACAAATATTCTCTATTATCATAATATATCACAAATGGAGGTTTTTTATGGGACTTACATCTTCATCAACTGGTCTGAAATTATTAAATAATAATTCAGTTTCAGATTCTAATTATGATTTTAAAATTGCTCTAGGTGGGAATCCTAATGTTGGAAAATCTACAATTTTTAATAGTTTAACTGGTATGCATCAACATACTGGTAATTGGGCAGGAAAAACTGTTGAAACTAGCTCTGGACTTTGTTCTCATTTAGGTAAAAATTTTCTTTTTGTAGATTTGCCAGGTACATATTCAATTATTTCTAATTCTGAAGAAGAAGAAATTGCAAGAGATTTTATTTGTTTTGAAAATCCTGATGTCACAGTTATTGTAGTCGATGCTACTTGTTTAGAAAGACAACTTAATCTTGTTTATCAAACAATGGAACTTACAGATAATTTAATTGTTTGTGTAAATCTCCTTGATGAAGCAAAAAAGAAAGGAATTAACATTAATCTAGATTTGCTTTCAAAAAAACTTGGTGTACCTGTTATTGGTGTAATTGCTCGCAAAAAGAAAACTTTAAAATATTTATTAGATGCTATTTACAAGGTTTGTATAAAAGAAATTACTCCATCACCTAATTTGGTTAAATATCCAACAGTTATCGAGGATTCTATTAAAGATATTTCTGAAGTATTACATTCTTTATATAATTTACCAAACAAATTATATCGATGGATTTCTTTAAAAATACTTGATGAAAATAAAAATATATTATCTTCAATTCAAGATCATTTAAATATTAATATTGAAATATCTGATATAAAAAGAGTAAAAGATATTTGCGTTCAAAACTTTTCTGGAATTTTTAGAGATACTATTGTATCTCTAATTGTAAAGAATGCAGAAGATATATCTTATGAAGTATGTTCTTTTAGCAAAAATCTTTCTTCTTTTAAAGATAGAAAAATAGATAAAATTTTAACTTCCAAGAAATTTGGTATACCAATTATGCTTCTATTTTTAGCTTTAATTTTTTGGATTACTATTATAGGTGCAAACTATCCTTCTCAAATACTGTTTAAATTTTTTTCTATAATTCAAGAAAAATTAATTTTAAAAGCTTCTACATTTGGTATTCCTAGTTGGTTATCTGATATGCTAATTCTGGGAGTTTATCAAACTCTTACATGGATTATTTCTGTTATGCTTCCTCCTATGGCAATTTTCTTTCCTTTATTTACAATTTTGGAAGATTTAGGATATCTTCCTCGTATAGCATTTAATTTAGATAATTATTTTAAAAAAGCTGCTACATCGGGTAAACAGATGATTACTATGTGCATGGGAATGACAAAGTGGTAGATTTTTAAAATCAGCCACTTTATCTTTCTTTAATTGACTGACTTGCTTGAGTTTTGATGCACTACCATGAGTAATAACCTTACCTCCTGATAGAATAATTTTTAAGTTTATTTCAGATTTATTTTCTATAACAATTATTTTATCAAGTAAATTTTCTATGTAATCTTTTAAATTATCTTGTGAGATTTCTAATTCTTTTAAAATATTTTTATGTAATTTCTTTTTATATTGTTTTTCATCTTTTCGTTTTATTTTTTTAGCTTCTAACTCTTTTAAATTTGCTTGTATTTGCTGCATTTGTTTTTCTATGACTAATTTCTTATATCTTAAATCTTCTTTGCTAAAAAGTCCATCTAAAGCTAAATCTAATAGTTTATCTTTTTTTCCTTCGAGAGAAGACAATTCTTTTTGTAAGTTTATTTGTTCATTTAAAGCGTCTTCGTGTTTTGAAACTTCAGTATAAAAAGAAAGTAATTCATTTGCAATTTCTTTTTTATACATTTGATAAGTTTTAAATACAGAAAGTAGAATATCATATAAATCTTTTTCTTTAAAACAAGCAGGAACACAATCTTTTTTCCCTCTTTTATGAAAATCTCCACAATACCAATAGATAACATCTTCTTTATTTTTGTAATGTCTTATTTTTCTTACAAAACCACAATTATGCTTTTCGCAATATAATTTACCAGAAAGGGGATAGGCTGTTTGGTGTTTTTGATACATTTTAGCTGATTTACTTCTACTTAATAATTTTTGATTTGCCTTCTCCCATAATTCTTCTGATACAATAGGAGGTACTTTTTCATAATCTTTAAATATTTTCCATTCATTTGGATTATAAAAATTTCTTTTTTTACTTCTATAATCTACAACTGTTGATAATCCACCAGTATAGTATCCTTTATATTTTGGATTTTGAATAATCTTTTTAAGAGTATTTTGATGAATCATATTTCCATTGCGATTGTAATACCCTTGTTCTGCTAATTTCATAGATAATTTTTTTAATCCTATTTTATTATCTTTTGCATATATATCAAAAATTGTTCTAATTAGTGGAGCTTCCACTTCATCTATGAGAAGTTTTCCCTTTTCTTTTTTATAGCCCCAAATATTATTAGTTCCCAAAACTATACCTTTTTCAATAGCCCTTTTAAAACCAAACTTTGTTCTTTCTGATATTTTACGAACTTCATCTTGTGCCATACTAGACATAATAGTTAATCTTAATTCTCCATCATTTGAAGCTGTTATTATATTATCTGATAAGAAATAAACACACACATTATATTCTAGTAATTTTCTAGTATAAAACAAGCTATCTATCGTATCACGAGAAAATCTGGAAACTTCTTTTGCTATTATTAAATCAAACTCATCCTGTTTAGCAGCTTCTATCATTTGCATAAAATTTTCACGTTTTAGGGAAGTAGTACCGACTAATTCCTTCATCTACATATCCACGAATAAAAGTCCAGTTTATATTTTTTCTAATATAATCTTCAAAAAATGATACTTGATTTTCTAATGAATTAATTTGTTCTTCTTTTTCAGTTGAAACTCTCGCATAATATACTACTTTTAAAGGTAAATCAAATATAGTTTTTCCAGATAAGAGTTCTTGTTTCATTTCATATAATGTCATATAAAATTTCATTCCTTTCTTTCTTCATTTTAAGACATGACCAGTTATAAAATGATTTTTCTTTTTAGCTAGTCTCTTTTATATTTTTTGATCAATACTTTTTTATTGTACTAAAATAGGAGATATAAAGTAAATGTTCAAGCAAATTATTTTTTATTCTCTTCAAACATTAATTTATCAAGCTTTGCAGAAGTTTTTTCAAAAATATTTTTATCAATCACATTCTTTTTATATAATAATTTATTTACAACAGATTCTATTTTTAACTTAAGATATTTTTCGTTCATAAGCATACCTCTTTAAATAGTTATTTGAAAAATACTTGTACTATTACAATAAATGTTCTTCTATTATATATACAGTGATTTTCTTATCAAAATTCTCTCCTTATTTATAATAATTTATAAAATGGTCTACTTGAACATACTAAAAAGTGGTCTAAAAATTTGCTTAACGCGACATCTAACGATGTCGCTCCTATACTACAACAGCACGCGGGTAAATAGAGAGTAAAAAACAGTAAAGTATTGAAATAAGTGCATTACATAAAAAATAAAATAGAGGAAAAAGTTTAATCAAAAAACTTTAATTTGCTCTATTTTATGAAACTGCAATTTTATAAAAAATACTCTATAAAATTGTAGAGATAATTTATTTTAATATGCGCCAAGAACCATTTTTATTAGCACCAAGACGTTTAATATATTCTTTATCTTTTAATGAACGTAGAATTTTATTTATATATGATTCACTATAATTAGTCATTTTTACAAAGTCAACCATTTTTAATTTATTGTTGTTTTTTATTAAAGATAATACTCTAATTTCTGCTTCGTTTAATTCAGTATTTTCTTGTGCATCCAATGTTTTTTCTAATAATTCTTTATTTAACGGTATCGTAACAATTACTGTATGTTCGCTTATATAAAAAGCTTCTTTTCCATAATTTTTTACTATCAAAGGTATTCCATGACCTGTTTGGTCAATATAATCTAAATCTCCAAAAATTTTTAGAAGTTTTTTATTAATTGGTTTAGAAATTCCAGCGAAAAAGTCTTCTTTTGATAATGCCGATGGTAACCCACCATTTGATATTATTTCTATCCTATTATCATATATATATACAGCCGGTGGAATGTTTTCAGACCACCTTGTATGCACACACGCATTAAGCCATGCTTCTTTAAATGATGCAAAATCAAAATATTTTTCTTCTATTCTTTGAATTCCTCCAACTTTTACTTTTGTTTCATTTATACTTTCCATATATTCCAAAACATTATTAACTGATAATAATAAACATTTTCCACCATATTCCGTTCTTTTTAACATTACCGACTTGTCTGTTCCGGCGAAAGTTACTACTTTAATTGATATATCGTTTGAATCAGCTAATAATTCTGCCATCAAATTATAGTTTCCATCTCTTGTCTTTAATCCTAAATTTTCTTCAAATTTTTCATCATTTATACTAATGCCATTAGATAAGTATAATCCTTTTAACATTTTAAATGTTAAATCTTGGCGAAATGATAATTGATTAACTATATAATCTGGCTCTCCTTCTCTATTTATTAATGTTTTTAACATTTCTGGTGTAAGTTGTTTATCTTCATCAAAAGATCTACTATAATATTTTCCAAATGCTGAATATGGGATATTATTTCCTTTCACAAATACTTTAATAATTTTTTTATCTTCAATTAATTCTAATGCTATATTGGGAATTATTTGAGGTTTTATTCCTTCTGAAATCTTTCTTGATACATCTCTTAATGTGTTTTCATTTAAATCTTTTTGTCCAATAACATCTCCGTTATTCTTAACCCCAAAATATAATGTTCCTTCTCCGTGTTTGTTTAACATGGCTGACAATGATATTACACCTTCTATAAGTTCACTTGTACTCTTTTTAAATTCTACTTTTTCAGATTCTAATCCTAAATTCATATCTAACCTCCATACAGAATAACTTTATTCTACACTTTATTCTGTACTTTATTCTATACTTTATTCTATATTTTGTCAAATAAAAATTTCAACATCGTAATTAACATTATAATTTATAAAATGTTTTACTGAAATTATACTAAAAAATGGTCTAAAAATTTTCTTAATGCGACATCTAACGATGTCGCTCCTATAACACCACGTGGGTAAATATGGATTGAAAAACAGGAAAGTATTGAAATAAGTTTATTAGATAAAATTAAAATGGAGCAAAAAAGTTATTCAAAAAACTTTAATTTGCTCCATTTTATGAAACTGCAATTTTATAGAAGATTCTCTAAAAAATATAAAATTAAATATTAATTGTGATGATAAAAAAATTTGGCAGAAAAGTTATAATATTGGAAACTATCGTAAAAGTAATGCTATTGTTTCATCAAAATTGTAATTTCTCGAGTAAATAGGAGAGCAAAAATTTCTACTCTCCTATCTACTTTTTGTCAACAAACTATATTCTATTTGTCATTATTTAGTTTTTCAATATCTTCTACATAAATAGAAACTTCTCCACATTTAGGGCAGATTGCAACTTTTGGTTTTCCTATTCTTCCACCAAACAACTTATTTTCATTTGTTGACATTACAATCCCATAGCCTCCACCTTCAATCTTAATTGTGCAGTTTTCTTTCATTTCCGTTCCACATCTCAAGCATTTTCGCATAATGATACCTCCATTTCATTAGAATACAACATATTGACTTCTAAATATTTAGTTCAACAATATTATAGCATGACAAAATCAAAAATACAAATTACTATTTTTATTTTCTAGTTATTCTTTGAACTATTGAATTTTCTTCAATAGTTGACACTTTGTTTATTTACTTTTAGCTTATTGTTTGTATAACATATTATATTGAGCTATTTGTCAATAATTTTTGCCTACTCACATTCACTAACTTATAACAGTAATAATTAGTATCACGAGAAAATCTTGATACTTCTTTTGTAATTAATAAATCAAACTTTTTTTGTTTTGCATCCTCAATCATTTTTATAAAATTTTTACGTTTTAGTAAAGAAGTAGTAGTTATCCCCTCATCAATATAGCCATTAATAAATGTCCAATTACTATTTTTTCTAATGAATTAATTTGTTTTTCTTTTTCTGTTGACACTCTTGCACAATAAACATGATCTTCATTCAATATTCCATTTTTTTATTATTCTTTCATATTTCTTTTTATTAAATATATATTTTACTACAAGAAAAAATATTATTAATATTGTAGTTATATTAGATTTTAATATGTTAAATAATATTCCCAAAAGAGGAACAACTTTTTTAACTTTTCCTATTATCTGGTTTTTATATATACCTTCTCCATCCATAGTATAATTGTTGTTTGATTTAGTATAATATACAATTTTACCATCAATTACTTCATTACTTACTATTTTATTTATTCTAATTTTTCCATTAACAATATATGCTATATTATCATTTATTTTTATATTTTCAGTATTTTTATATTCCTTTGTTATAATTAAAGAATTTTTGGGTATTTCCTCTCTCATTGAATTTGTTTTCATTGAAAATAGGCTTATCCCCATTAAATTAAAATAATCTATTTTTCTTATCATACTATTTATTAAAAATATAATATTTAATATTACACATAAAATCAGGAAAATATATAATGCTTTTATTATTATTTGCTTATTTCTAGTCTTTTTAAGAAATTTGATTTTTGTTTCTTTTTTCTTGCTCAATTTTCTTCTTTTCTCTCCTATATTCTTTTTTTTCTTCTTTTGTTATTTTAAAAAATAATAGTATCAATAAAATTAAAACTGTAAATAAAAATACAATCTGATTTTCTAAAGCTTTTATTAAATATCCTAATTTAGGTATAATTAATATACCCTTTCCTTCTATCTGTGTATATTCTATTTTTTCGCTATCTTCTAAATTATTATTATCACCTTTAGTTGTATATATTTTTTTACCATCTTGTTCTTCTATATTTGTAATTCGGTGTGTAATAACCTTATCATGTTGTTTAAAGGTTATTACATCACCTACTTTTATTTTTTCTTCTTTTGTTTTTCTTACTAATAAAACATCTTCTGAATTAATAGATGGCTTCATACTATCTGTTGATATAATATATGCTTTATATCCAAATATACTAACATCATCTATTTTATTTAAGCAAGAAATAAAGACTAATATAATATTATATAATAAAATTATTATAATTACATCTATTATTTTTTTTGCTATTCTTATATTTTTTTTTCTGTTATTTATATTTTCAATATCATATTTCATCTTTTATTTTCCTTATTTTATGATTATATATTCATATGCCTCGCCAACATATGTGTCTTCATCATATAATTTATATACTAATTTGTATGTTCCTGTTATTAATTCTGTATTTAAATTTAAAGAATATTTTTGATAACTACTTGGACTATCAAATGCTTTATATTCTTTTTGCTTGTCAACCGCTTGTAATGTATTTGTTACATAGTCTTGTAAATCTACTTTTTCGTATTCTTTTGAATATATATCATTATATGTTCTTCTATATAATGAAACCGTTATATTAGGATTTTCTAATGCTGACGAATATTCTACTGTACTTACTAATAAATTATTTGCACCTACTGTATTTCCTGTTATACTGTCTACAATTTTTGATTTATCATTTGTTACAACTTTTAGTCCAAATGAAGAATTAATGATTGTAACATTTAATTCCGTAGAATCTGACGCTGTTAATCCATAATAAATCCCGTCTGATGAGCCAAATGATTCTATTACTATTTTATAGTCACCTGTTGCCCATGTGGTATTATCTTTTGTATTAATTTTTATTTTTGCTAATACATCAGTTACTTTGTCTGAAATGTTAATTCTCGTTGTTCCATCAACTCTTGGATAATATTTTTGTCCATTTAGTTCGAAATTAACTCCTAGTAAACTATCTACACTTAATCTATTTCCGTTTATATCATAAATAGATATCTTTATTCCTAATTTTTTATCAAAATATTGTGTGTCATATACCTTTTTTGAATCAACAATTGTTTGTGTAAAAGTAGTTTCTACATTTAAATGTATTTGTTCACCTAGATAAATAATGCTAGGTTCTATATCTGCATCTAATTTGATAGTTGCATCTTGATTGCAATAAACAGAATACTTAATAACATCTCTTTGTATACCTACTACCCCTGCTAATGTTTGATTGTCATCATTTCTTAATTCTATTAATAATGAATTGTTTTGTATATTTTCTGTCATATTGGTATCTGCAAAACTTATATGGAAGATAAAGTTTTCATATAACAAATTTTGGTTTTCTAAATAATATTTTTTGCTTTCCTCTTGTTCATTATAATTTCCATTTTGGCTTCCCATTGTTATAAAATCATTTAAATAGTAGATGTATTTATTTTGTTCAACATCGTTTTTTGTTACTATGTAATAATAATATTTATTAGTTACCATATCTAGCATAGTTAGTTTTGTATTTTCTGGGAAACAGTATGGTCTTCCTGCTGAATTTGTTGATATTAATGCTCTTTTATCTTCAAAAAATGTATCATAATATTCACTCTTATCAAAATCTTCTAATGTATGCGAATAATAAACTGAAAAATCGCTTTTACTGGTTATAGTTGTATCTGTCGATGTAAATAGTCCAAATTTTTGTCCAGGTGTTATAGCTGCTTCATAAAAGTCATCTTGGAATAAATTACTTGATATTGTTACATTTATATCTATCCAAGAAATGTCATAATTCAAATCATCTACTGGTGTTAATACTTGTATTCTTATTCTTACATCTCCTAATGCTCTTGCTTCTGTTATATTTTGTGAATGATATAAATATAAATTCAGTGTTGGTGTATAATTTGAGTTATCCTTATCATACTCGGTCGTTCCAGTATAACTTCCTCCATCTTCTGTTAAAAATATTGTAGAACCTACTGTTTCCCAACCACTATTTCCTGTTTCCATTGTTAATCCTAATACATTATTAGCTATTTCTTCATCTTGTTCAATATTATTTATTTCCTTTGGATCTACTAATGAGACTCCATTTGCCAATCCTGGTGAAAAACCTGTAACAATGTATTTTACATTTGGATTTGAAAAACCTTGTAATAAAAGTTCTTTTGTACCCATTGTTATATATTTTGATGCTGATAATTCTACATTAAATACTTGTACATTCATTTGCTCTCCAACAGTCCATATATAATATACGTCTGCATCTGGAGTTGGTGTTATATAATTGGTTTTAATTACACCATTTTCATTATAATTTGTATAAAATCCGTCAACTGTTATATCATGATTTACCATATGTTGTCCCATTGCATAAGAATTTGACACAAATGTTCCTTCATTTGTTATATCATCACCATTTTTATATCCGTGATAGTAAAATCCTGTACTTGTGCTTGGGCTCATTCTACTTGTAAATAATCCAAAAAAGAACATTCCATATATTTCACCATAAGTAGTTACTTGTTCATTTGTAGCTATATTTAAATTTTTACCCTCTAACATATAAATTCTATTATCTACATTTTTAACTGTTTCTCCTGTATCTGCATTTATTGTAGCATATGCTTTTACTTCGTTACCATTTTCATCATCTACAACACTATCTAACTTTTTTAACAAATTTGCTCCATTTTGTAAGTATAATACAGAATTATTTTTTAGTTTTACTTCATCTACTCTACTAATTGCAAAAAATGTGGTTGCATACTCATTTGTTCTATCTGTTGCTCCTGATAATGATATTGAAGAATTTATAATTGTTGCCAAATTTGCTCTTTGTATAGATATATTATTTTGTGGCTTATCTGGTGTTCCATAATTTTTTAAAGTTATATAACTTTCTCCACTTGTACTTGATGCATTTCCTGAACCAAATATGCTTCCTGTTATTGAAAAATTTTGATGTCCATTTCCATCTATTATTATATCAATTCCATCGGTTACACTGATAAATGAGAAATCATAATTTTCGTCTCCCGCTTCATTTGCTTCTCCTCCACCAAATACCGTTCCAACAATACTTATATCTCCTATTTCTAACGAAGAATTTCCTACTGCATCATATCCTATATTTGTACTTGTTGTTCCATATACTACAGACGTATTAGCTCCTCCATACACATTTCCTCCAATAGTTGCTCCAACAATATTTACTGTGCTTGAACTATGTTTATCTAAAGTTCCTGTTGCTGCCTTATTTCCTCCCCCAAATACATTTTTTTTGATATTGTTTTTTGTTCCATCTATTATTAAATTAGTATTTCCATATACAACCGCACTACTTCCATTTCCTCCTGCATATAAACTGTTATTTAAAGTAGAATTTTTTATATGAATATTTGTATCTCCTGTGACTGTGCCTTCATTTCCTCCTCCATAAACATTATCTCCTATTGCTGCCTCTAAAATATCTACATTTGTATTAGTATTTACACCTGCTTGGTTTCCTCCTCCATATACATATCTTTCAATTGATCCGTAAATTTGCACATTGGTCACATTAGTTACTGCTTGATTTCCTCCACCATATACATCTGTAATTGTTCCCTTATTTATTGTAACATTTGTTGTCTCACAAATTCCTCCAAGGTTATTTCCTCCATATACATTTTGTACTTTTCCACCATTTATTGTAGCATTTGACGTAATAGTTTTTCCACCTTGATTATTTCCTCCATATATTGTTTCTACTGTTCCATCCATAGCTTCTATATAACTATTGTTAACAATTCCTGTTTGATTAGAACCACCATAAATAGTTGTTGTATCTCCTCCTGTTATAATTGCTCTTGTTTCTTCAACATCTGCTGAATTCCCTCCAGCATAAATATTATTAGATTTTCCTCCATTTATATTTACAATCGTATTTGTTACTTTGGCTTGATTTCCGCCTCCATATATTGTTTCTTGTGTTCCATTATTTACATTGACTGTAGTATTTCCTTGTACTTGTCCAATATTTCCTCCACCATAAATACTTTGTGTATGAGTTCCATCATTAATATTTATATTCGTGTCTCCTTCTGTTTTAGCAATATTTCCTCCACCATATACTTCAACATTTAAATCTGCAGAAATAACAATGTTTGAACTTCCTATTAATTTTGCCATTTCACTATAGCCAGAAACTCCTGCTCCTGCTCCAAAAATTTTTCCATTTATAGTAGGTGTTCCTATTATTTCTATATTAGCTGTTCCTGCCATTTGTGCTAAATTTGGTTTTGATGAAAAATTATATCCACGACCTGCTGCATATATATCTCCTTGTATTATAGGATCTCCTGAAATTTTTATATTACTATTACCATATAAAGAACCACCGGTCTTCTGCTGTTACATTTGCATTTAAATATTCTGTGTACCCATATCCACCACCATATATATTACCTTTTACTGTTCCTCCAGTTATATTGATATTTACAGAAGTGTCGAATTCTTCTCCATAGCTTTTATAATCATCTGATGAGTTTATGCTATATCCTGTAACACCTCCTGCTCCTGCTCCATAAATATTGTCTAATATTTCTCCTTCAGAAATGTTTATGTTTATAGTTCCATAGTAATATGAATCACAAATATTTCCTGTATAACTACTACTGGTTACACCCATATTTCTTCCTAAACATCCGCCATAAAGTTCTTGTATACTTCCTCCTGTTACATTTATCGTAGAGGTCCCTAAAAATGTATTTTCTGGATATCTCCAATTTCTTGGTCTTGTTTGTGAATCTCCAATACTGCCACCAATTAAACGTCCTACACTACCACTTTTTATATTTTGAATCACATTTGAATAATTATTTCCCGCAGCAGAACCTCCTGTTAATAAGTTTACATCATAATCATATCCTTCTGTTGTAGAATTTTTAATATCTATTGTTATAGTAATATTAAATGAATCTTCTTTAGAAGAACCCATAAAATCATGTGAAGTTGTCTGACCTTGTCCATTTGAAGTTCCTGGAGTTCCTCCACCTATTATTCTTCCATATGTACCACTTTTCACTACAAGTTCCGCATTATTTCTTGGCAATTTACTTTGATTATATTGTAACCATCCTGCAAAAATGTGTACTGCTGGTGCATTTCCACCTAATAAACCTTGATTGGTATTTGAATCCGCATAACCAATCATAGTTACACCTTCTCCAATAGTCATACTATAGCCTTGTAAACAAAAATATAATTGATTATTTCCTCCTCCATACCAATCTAAATACATAAAATTAGTATTTGCCGTTAAATATCTATAATATGATGACGATGTATTACTACCATTACTATAAAAATATAATCTTCCATTGTAATCTATTCCATCATACATTCCTGTTATTGTTGCCTCTTTATTATATGTGGTACTACTTTGCGAATTAAAGAATGTATTAGATGAATAATTTCCAATTATAACAATTACATTCGTATTTCTAGTTCCATTTCTATCTAGTTTTCCATATGCTGTGCTTAAATTTCTAACTGGTGTTTCTGATGTAAATCCATCATTTCTATCATTTCCACTACTATAATTTACATAAATTACAGTTCTATCTCCATAAATAAAACTATTTTCTGTTGACATTGCTGGTATCTTTGTATTTGTTGCGACTAATTTATAATCAATTCCATCTTCTAGACCTGTTAATATCAGTGATGTTTCATTTTCTAATTTTTCTTCTATACCTACAATATCTTTTTTATACCATTGAAAGGTAAAGTCTTTTATTGATGTATATTTTAATCCTGGACCTTCTAAAGATGCTGTTACACTATTATTTTGCTCATTAATATTAAATATAATATCTACACCTAATCTTTCAATTGTGAATTTTGATACTGTATAATATTCTCCATCAAAAGTCACTACTACCATATTTTCATCTTCTCTGTAATTTTCTTTCCATATATATGAAGTTCCTTGAATTGAAGAATCTTCCACACCATTTTTATACCATGTTATAGAATATTCTCCTATCTGATATGGGTCTGTAATTTCTATATGATAAGTATACTCTGGATTTTCGTTTACAGATGTTGTTAATCTTTCTTTTAATGAAAATGTGTTATTTTCATAATTCCAAGTAAGATATTGGTTATCAGTGTTTACATTTGTATTAAACATATTTAAAATTGTGTTCATATTATCTGTATAAATACCTTTATTAACACCTTGTACATAACCGATATTACTAGAACTGCTACTAACTCTTTGGTTTGAGTTACCAGAGGTTACGCTTGTTGTAAATGTTCTATTATTTGCACTATAATTTGTAAAATATATGTTATTTGCATTTAAATTTCCTGCATCATTACCGTTCCAGATAGTAGAATATGTGTCATAATCATCATAACCAGTATTATTTATCAATGCTCCAAATATTGGTCCTATAAATCCATTGGAATTAATCATGCCTGAATATAATGAATTTGTTGGCCATACTGCTTGCCCTCTTATTGTTCCTACAATTCCTCCTGTATGATATTGGCCATGTCCATTATATTCTTGCCTATTAAAAATTGAACCTGTAGTTCCTTCGTCTGCTGTTGCATCTAAACTGATTTGAGTTTCTGAATAGCAATTATCAATTATATAGGTACTTCCATTTCCTGGATTAGTATTATTGTTATATCCATTACTTATATACCCAACAACACCACCTACTGAAAATTGGAATGGACTATCGACTATATTTATTGTATTTGTATCTTGTATTACACTATTTTCTACAATTACATTTAAAATACTAGAATTTTTATACATAGCACCTACTAAAGTTCCAATATGTAAACCTTCAGCATCTTGTTCTACACCGCTACCAAACCAGCTACTACTTATAGTTCCTGTATTTCCACTTGCAGTAATTTCAATATTTATATTAGAAAGTTGCAAGTTTCTAACAATTGCTCTTGTGTTTCCTCCTCCTATACTTCCAAAAATGCCATATGTTTCATAACTGCCTTCTGGTAAACTTGATACTGTGATTTTTGCATTTGCTATTGTATGTCCTGCACCTTCTAATACTCCTCTAAATGAATTCTCACTTGTTCCTATTGGTTTCCATTCTCTTCCATCTAAATCTATATTATTTGCAATTTGAAAATATTGTCCTTCATATGTATTTCCGTTTTTTACTTGTTTTCCTAAATAAGCTAAATCTGCTCCATCTGCTATTAAATATGGTTCTTCTTTAGTTCCCTGTCCCCAAGGAAAATTATTTGCAGTACTTCCATCCCATGCTTCTACTTCTGTTATTAATGCCATTGGCATAATTGTGTTTAAAGGTTCTTGTATTTCATTTTGTACTACATTACTTATATTTTCTTTTTCTAATATAACAAATGTAGATAAAGTTTGTGTTTCAAATTCTATTTTATTATCAGATAATTCTATTTTTTCTATTTCTTCAATTTTTTCATTATCTGTTATATGTATAATTTTATATTCTTTATTCTTATCCAGTTCTTTTTCTTCTATTGATATTATTATATTTCCAAAAGTTACCACATTTTCACTTTTTTCTTTTTCTAAACTTATATCATAAGCAGAATTAAAAGTATAATCAGTTAAATAATTATCTATTTGTGCTATATCTTCTTTTTCTTTGTTTTCTATTTTTACTTCTATGCCATCTTCAATATATGCTTTAACTTGTATTATTTTATCGTCTAGTTTTGTATTTATTTGTTGGTTATATAAAATTTTTTCATCTTTTGTTATACTGTCATATTCTACTTTCAATTCTACTTTTTTGATTTCTATTTCTTCATCTGTTAAATATATTTTAGTTCCTGGTTCTTTTTCTATATCTTTGTTAGTGATTTCTTCATTTTCTATATTTTTTTCAGTAATATAATATTTGCTAACCTTCTTTTCGTTTATTATTCCTGGAAGAACTAATACATATCCACTTTCACCTTCACTAGTAGCTTCTATTGTTACTAAAGCATCTTCTAAAATGGATTTATTATCTTTTGCTACTAATGTAGTTTCTACTAATTTATTTGCTTGTGAATTTTTAAAAGCTTTTATTTGCAAAATTAGTAAACAGATTAAAATAATTAACAAAAATACTCTTTTTTTGTTTATTTTTTTCATATTAATCTCCATAATTTCTACTTAATTTTAATACGTCTTTTATCTTGCAAACTTTTTCTATATCTTCTACTTCGAGTCCTACTTTTTCTAAATCTAAACTAAATTTTATTGCTTTTAGGTCTTTTTCCAAATTATCAATATTGCTTTCGTCTAAATCTTCTTTTTCTACTTTAAAGTTTAACAACCTGTATCTATCTTTGATAATAATTTGTATATTTTTGTCATCTGATACATGTATATTTTTTATAATAGTATGATATGGACTTTTCATAAATTGTTTTAATTCTTTTATATTTTTTTCTATTTCTTCTGGTAATATATCACTATTGCTTTTTTTAAAGCAGTTTGCTAAATATCCATAATTTGATTTTGCAAGTATTAAAACATCATATAAGCTTGAGTTTTCAAATAAATTATTATAAATTTTTTGATTAAATTGCTCTTTATCTAAATTTTTATAAAGTTGTTGCAATTCTGATATTATTTTATCTTGCTCAATATTTTTTCCTTTTTGTCTTTTAAAAATATTTCTTTTATTTGCTTTTCTTAATTTTTTTTCATTTGCTTTTATTTGTTTCTTTATTATTGCATAATTTTTCTTATTTGTATTTTTATCATTGTAAATATTTTTTATATCATCTATTATAAATTTGAATTTCAAATAATTTTTATATTCATATATATTATTTAAAAAGTTTTCAACATTTTTATTTACTTGTTCTTTGTCTATATCGTCACCATATATCAATTTTTCATATATTCCATCTATTTTTTCTTTACTATAATCTTGTGGTTTTAATATTCCTTCTAAAAAATATGAAAGTAATATTTTTTTACTTTGTTTTTCTTTTTCTTCTAGTGTCTTTATTAAATTTATATAAGATTTCATAATTTCTTCTGGCTTTTTATTCCACTTTTTTAATAAATCGTTTTTTTCTTTTTCGTAGTATTTGTCTATGCTACTTTTCTTATTTAAATAGATATTTCGAATATTTAAACCTATTTGCACAATAATTTCTGGACATTTCCAATATATTTCTTCAAACTTGTTTTCTAATTTCTCTGATGTTTTATAATCTTTCTCATTTAGAAAAACTTGCATATATTCTTTTGTATATTTATTATAATTGAAATCATCTTCTGTAAGGTTTACATTTACTTCTCTAAACATTTTTATACATTCTAAAATTTCTTTATTTACACTATCTAAATTGTTTCTATAATATGTATTTAAATTGTATAAGATTCTGTCTAAATTCATCTTTTCAAATGAATTTTTTTCATCACTTAATAAATACAATATTTTTTCTATTGTATTTATTCTTCCTTTTAATGTTTCTATTTCATTATCTTCTTTAATATTTATATAAGAATTATACTGCTTTTCTAAATATTCTTTTATTTCCATTTTATGTTTTTTGTACATTTTCTCTAATTCTTTTACTTTATCTAAATATTTTTGTTGATTTTTTTCATTATTTTTAGGAAGTGTTGATAGAACTTCTTTTTCTATATCTATCTTTTGTACTATATCATTAATTTCTTGGAATTTTACCATTACAATCATTCCTTTATTGTTTATTTTCTATTTTTTCTTTTTCTAAAAATTCAATAAAACTATCTATTTTCTGATATATTTCTATTAATTGATCTATATTTTTATCTAGCATTTTTCCCTCCAATATTCGATTTTATTCTATCATAATTACCATATTTTATGCAATTAAATATGACAAAAAATCTTATTTTTTTCAATGTTTTTGCAAGAAAAAAGAACAAGTTCTCTTGTCCTTTTTCTTATATTTATTTTCTTTTTTATGCTTCTGGTGCATTAAATTGTACATTAAATTGTATATCTGTTCCTGATGCAGAGTTGTCACAGTCAACATCTTGTCCTTCTACCCACATATAAATTCTAACTTTAGTAACTCCTTTATCAATATGGAAGAATCCTTCTGTTTCTGCTGCACCTTTATTTGTAGATGTTAAACCTGCTCCTTCAATTTTTGTAAAATATGTTGTATCTGCTCCATCTGTGTTTATTCCTTTAATGTCAATTGGATCTTCAATTTCTGCTTTTACTCCATAATATGGTATAGCTACACTTGCATCTCCTTGAGTAATTGTTACTCCTGTATATGGATTATTAGCTACTGCTTCTGCTGTATGTGAACCTGCATTTGGTTCCCAAATTACTGTTTTTCTATCTCCAATGCTGAATGAAGTTCCATTTTTTAATGCTGTAGCTGCTGCTGCGCCAGCTGTTGTTTCTACTGTTCCTTCATTTACAAATGCAACTCTTGATGCATTTTGTAATCCCTTGTCTTCTCCTGTTGTAATTACATTTGATTGAGCTGTTAATGTTAAGTCCATAGCTTCATCTGCTTTTAAGAATATATCAAAAACAATATATCTATTTGTTGTAGCATCTTCTTCTTGTGTTGCTGTTAATGAATATATACCTCCATCATCTGGTGCCACAATTCCATAAAACATATTCATATTTCCATCTGTTACTGTACCATCTGTTGATACTGGTTCCATACTTTGTGGTATCTTATTTGTGTTACCAATATATGCATTATTTGTTATATCTTCTTTTGTTATTATAGCTTTCCAATTTTGTGCATCTGTTGAAATTTGTAAACCATTTTGTGCTTGAACATTTACATCTAATGAACTAATCGTTACAGTTCTATTTGCAGTAAACCATGCATAAGTTGATGCAATTAATAATATTGCAATCAATAATAAAACTAATAATGATGATTTTAGATTTTTCTTTTCTTCTTTTGCTTTTTTACTCATTTTTTTTACCCCTTTTTAACTTATTTTTGATATATAATAAATTAACATACTGGCATAATAATGTCAATATTTGTTTATGTTTTGTAATATAAATGTCATTTTTTATCTTTTTTGTAATATTTTTGTAATACAAGTAAAAACTAAATTTTATAATTTACAGAATTTGACTAACTGTTTTGTGAAATATGTTCTTCTGTGATATCCATATGCATTTTTATCTCTCCACCTACCAATTCATCATTACAGTCTGGATCATCGCCTTCTATAAAAATTACTATTGTAAATTTATCTATATCACCTGGTTTAAAGTCTTTTCTTGCCTCCACACATACCTCACTACTAGAATAGAATTTAGTTGTACCTTCTTCTGCTTCTTTTGTAATTTCATTTGGTTTAGCATATACAGTTTTTTCACCATTTCTAATTACTATTACTCTTATTGCTTTATCTACATTTTTAATAACATCATCTATTTTTATTTCATACCAGTAATTAATTACATCACTTCCTTTATTTTCTATATAAAATGTATATGCAAGATAATTATCTCCGTTATGACTTCCTCCTTCTTGACTATCCAAATTATCAGGAAGCCATTTAATTGAAATATTATCTATAAAATCTGCTCTAACTGCCTTTAACATTCTTTTATCATCTTTTTCTTCCAATTTTTCATACATTACTAGCCCACTCTTTAAAGCAAAGTTATCATCAAGTGATATTGTAAAATTACCTTGCTCATATGCTATTTTAAGTAAAAAATATATAACTATTAAAAAAAGCAAAACAATCAATAATCCTGCCTTTACATATTTTATTCTTTGTTCTCTTAATTTTACTTTTTCAGAGTTAAGTTTTACCTTTTTTTCTTGTTTTAATATATCTTCACTTAATTTTGCATATTTTTCTTTATTTTGTTTCTTTTCCTCGGTTATTTGTTTGGTCATATTTTTTCTCCTTTATTTTTTTGCTTTTATAGATATTTTTTCTATTGATTTATTAAATCTACTATGATAAAATTTCTAAAAATTAGTAGAGGTTATATATATGAAAAATTATAAAAAATTTATTTTATTTATTATTTTACTTTTAATACTTTCTCTAATATTTCTATTAATTCAAATATTTGCAAAATATTTGAATTCTGCTTCTGGAGATGCCTCTATGAATATTGCAAAATGGAATATTTTAGTAAATAATATTTCAATTAAAAATAATCCTGAAATATCTAATACTTTAACTCCTGTATTTCCTGGTAATGAAAATATTGCAAGTAATATCATTGCACCAACTGCTGAAGGATATTTTGATTTAAATTTTGATTTTTCAGATGCTGATGTTTCTTTTGAATATGAAATATTAACAACAGTTGATGAAAATAGTTCTGTAAAAGATTTAGTTACAACTGGTTATAGTATTGATGATGGTGAAAAAATTATTTTTGATACAGTTAACTCACCTATTAAAAATACTATTATTCTAACAGATAATATTAAAACACAAAAAATTCGTATATATGTTAAATGGGACGATGATCAAACTGCTCAAATGGATAATATAGCAGATACCATTGCAACAACTTCAAGTAATCCTGCTCTTCTGAATGTAAATATTTTATTTACACAAATAGTGAATAAAGACTAGAAATTTTAGTCTTTATTTTTTATTGTGTTTGTGTAGCAATAAGTTCTACTTTTATCATAATACATTGACTACCTGGATTTAGTGAATAATACTCATATGCTTTATTTCCCCAATATGTATCTAATTCATCATTACCTGACTCAAATGGCCAATTAATATTAATTTTAAAATTTCCTTGCTGGTTTTCATCTATTATACTCCCATTTCCTACACTTATATTTATTTTGAAAGGATATTCTGTTTCTATTTTGTTTTTTATTTCTTCACTTGTTATCCCTGTTTCCTCACTTACCTCAAAAGTTTCATCCATTATTTGCAATGATTTAATTTCATATGTCAATATTGCTGGTGTTTCCCCTTTATTATGTACCTCGATAACTCTTTCAAAATCTTCCATCCCTGGATATATTCTATCTAATACAATTTCTATATTAGTAGTTATTTCTTCTTCTCCACTTACAAATTCCACATTCCATGAACTAACATGCACACTTATGTTAAGTGAAACTCTTGTTGCATAAATAAACCATGCAAAAGTATTAACTATTAGAAGAACGAATAATATTATTAAATTTCTTAATTTTATCTTTTTTAAAATCTTAATAATTTTATTCATCGTTCTTTTTATCATCACCATCTTCATCTTCTTTATCATCTTTTTTTAGAATAATTCTTATTTGTCTAAATATGATTATTGCAATAGGTATAAATATTATAAAATAAAATATATAGATATTTTTTATTAGTTGTCCTATAAAACTTAAAGTTTTTACTTTATATATTATTTTTCCATATATTTGACTTGCATCAATTTCTGGATCTTGTTCAATATTTGCTATACCTTTTGTTATAAATTTATAGTCTCCATTTTCATCTTGTTTTTTATCAATTACTTGGTGGGTAATTACTTTTCCTTTAAAACTACCTGTTTCACCTCTATATACAACATCATCTCCTATTTTAATATCATTTTCATCTATTTCTTTTGATATTAAAATATCTCCTACTTTATATTTAGGCTCCATACTTCCTGTTGCTACAGTAAATAATCTATAACCACCTATAGAAATTGAATTGTTTGATACTCTTTGCAAGATTACCACTATTAGCATAAATATAACTATAATAAATAATAGCGTATATAAAATATTTCCAATCAGTTTTAATACTTTATTATTTTTTATCCTATTTAACGTTTCTTTCATTATTGTTCTTCCTTTTCTACTTTGTTTAAATATTTGTCAATATGTGTTCTAAATATTTTTTGTATTTCTTTAATTGCTTCTACTTTTTTATATTTTATGATTTCATATTTATTTGCAATTAATTTATTTAAATCTTCTTCTGTTAAATCTTGATCCATGTCTACCAGACTATTTACCATTTGCTCTAATATTGCTTGTTTTATTTCTTGTTTTGTACCTTCTGTTTCTGCTTCATCTTGGTCTAAAGTTTTTAAAATTAAATATTGTAACATGAATGTCTCATCAAAAAGCTGTTTTCTTTCTCCTTGTTCTATATAATCTTGGTTTTCTTCTATATTTTTTGTTTTATCATCAAAATTATCTCTTAAATAATTCCATAACTTCATAGCATATTGAAAATTTACATTTTTTAATATTACATTGGTTTTCTTTATTGGTTCCCTAACTAAACTTATATGCTTTTTGTCTATTATTTTATATACTTCTGATGAAGTTAAATCTGTTATTCTTTGTTCTATATCTTTTATACTATTTAATATTTCATTTGTTTCTTGTTCTGTATCTTTTTGGCTATCACTTAAAGAAGAACTTAAACTTAAATTTATTTCCACTTTTTCTTTTTCTGTTTCTGTTAGTGCTTTATAGTCTAACTTTTTATCATTTTTATTTTGTTTGTTTACGTCTTCTTCCAATGTTCTTTTTCTTCTATCAACAAATAATTTCATATTTTGAATTAATGTATAAATCAGTCTATTTTCATATGTATCATAACTTTCTTCTTTATTTATGTTTAAAATTTTAGATGGCCTAACATCTCCAGTTTTTTTGTCTATACTTTGTATAAAATTGGTATTTTTGGATAAATGTTTTATACTATCTACAGTTATTTTTCTTGCAAGTTCTATTTTTACTATTTCTTCTTCATTTATAATAAAACGATTTGGAGACCTTAATATATTATCAATATATGGTATTGTTTCCTCCATTTTTTCTATCCATTCTATATCTTTTATATCTCTTTTTGTTTCTACTTTTATTCTTAAATTAGAATCTACACCATCTATAAATTTCTGTAGTTTTTCCTTATTTGTATTTTCATAAATATCAAATATTTCTAATTTTCTCATAATTTTCCTCTTATTATATTAAGTTAATTTTTTTAATCTTAATAAATATTCTATACATTCTTTCATTTTGTTTTTTCCAAATGTTTCATCCAAAAATTCTACATATGGATCTATTTCTTCTCTTATATATGCAACATTTAATTGTTCGAATTTTCTAAGTATTTTTTTAGCAATAAAATAGTCAACACCTGCTATTTCATCTCCACCACAAGCAACAAAAACTGGTACAAATTTTTTCATGTGTGAAACAATACGGTTACCAAATGCTATTCTAAAGTGTCTTATTACATAATCATCCATTAATTCTATTTTATCTAATGTTTCTTGTGATACCTGGTGTTCTTGCATTGCTGTTTCAAATAAATTATTTAGGTATGAATAATTTATATCTTGTGCATCTACTTCTTTTGGTTTAAAAGCCTTACCTTTATCATTAATATCTATCGGCATAGCTCTATCATATACCTTATCTGTTACCATAAATGTAGAGTCATCATTGTTTATTGTTCCTATATACCACATATTAGCAGGTATTTTTAATTTTCCACCTTTAATATGTTTTGGATCTGTTTTCCAACTATTTGGAACAAGCTCTATTATCCATTCATTTTTATTAGGCATTTCTAGTATTGATAACATTTCTGCAAAATAGTATTCAACACGAGAAATATTCATTTCGTCCAATATTATGGTATAAACATCATCTGTATATCCAGCAACATACATTTCTTTTAATACATCTGTTTCATTGAATTTTTTAGTAAATTCATTGAAATATCCAAATAATTCTGTTCTATCTCTCCATGATGGTTGTACTGATGCAACACAAGAATCATGTTTTAAAAATTTTCCCCATGCATAAGCAAGCGATGTTTTACCAGTACCAGATATACCTTGCAATATAACTAATTTTGTTGATGCTAATGCTGATATAAATAATCTCATCATATCTATCGTATAGTATAATTTTAATTTAGATGCTGCAAAATTCCTAAAATTTTCACATAATTCTGGTAAAGTAAAACTATTTCCATAATCTTTTATTTTATAGTCTGAATATTCTTCATCTATTGTTTCAAGTTTTGCAAATCTAGTTTCTCCTAAATTTTTCTTATCTGATTCCTCTTCTAACTCTATTTCATTTGATTCTCCAGGTTTTAGCCCCAATTGAGATACTTTCATTGCTAATATATCTTCTTTTTCTTTCATTAATGATGCAACTTTTCCATTTAATGTTGCTACTTCTTCTAATAATTCATCCTGGTTTATTGCTTGTTTTCTAAATTTTAAATATTTTCTTATTAATAAATAAATTAACAAAAAAACTAGCCCTATAAAAATAACTACACTCAATATTGATATTCCTACTAATATCCATTCAGGTAATAATAAGTCATTTTTGTATGATTCTAGAATTGCTTGATATGACTTTATATCAAAAGTTTGCTTTATTCCATTTGCTATTCCCATTAAAATCGTTAATAGCCCTGAAAAGAATTGTGATAAAAATTCATATAAAAATCTTGTAAATGTTTCCATTTTTTACCTCATTATATTTCTATTATATTTTTTATTCGTTTTTTATATTTGATTATTTCTTCATAATTTTTCATGTCACTATTTACTATAACATATTTAAAAGCACTTAAACCTTCTATATTTTTATATTCTGGTTTAAAAGAATTGTCTAATATTATAGTTATTTTAAATCCATTACGCATTAGGTCATATATTTTTTCTTTATTTTCTATAAATGATTCGTATTTTATTTTTATTGAAACTTTATCTTTTATGCCTTCATTATCTATAATATTTAATAAATTCTTTAGTTTATTTGGCTTGTTCAATAATTTATCTGCAAATTCTAAAATATATTGTTTCGTAAAATTTTGTTTCAAAATATCTTTTAACACATATTGTACTGTTAAGTAATATTCTAATAAAAGTTTATCTTCATTTATTAGCCCTATATTGAAAGCTTTGTTTATTGCAAACTCACTATATACTAATGGAAATCTTAAATTATATTTTAGATTAACTCTATATACATTTAATTTTTTAGGATAATTAGTTAATTTTATAAAGAACTCTTCAGAATTGAATTTTTCTAATAATTTTTCCTTTTGTTCTTTATATTCTTTTACAATTTCATATAATTGTTTTTTGAACTCATCATCTTCTTTGTTTAATATTCTTTTTCTTAATTTTGCAATTTTCTCAATTGTTTTTTGTATATCTTTATAGCGTATTATATTATCAAAATATAAAATATAATAAAAAAATACACACATTTCTTCTATTATATCTCTATCCTGAATATTATCAATTTCAAGTTCTTCTGATACTTTCCTTAAGTTGTCCAATATTTTTTTTCTCAATGTTCTATTTGTATCATAATCATAAAAATTATAATATCTTATATCTATATATTTTTTTATATAAATATCACAATATTTTTTATTAAATTTATTTTCAAATATTAATTTTAAATACTTATTTATTTGTTCTTTAGTTAATTCAATATATCTGTTAGTTATATTTATTGTCATGTTAATTCTCCTTATTTTAAGTACTTATAATATCTATTATTGAACTATTATTTTTGTTTGGATATGTATAATCTTTTTCTACATCTATTTTATAAAATCTTATATCTACACTTGATATTGCATCTATATTAATTGTAAAATTATTTATATATGTTTGTCCATCTATTATAGTTGTTCCAATGTTTTTTGCTTTGTTATATATTTCGCTCGTCATATCTAGTAATACTTCTTTAGGATTAAATTCTATTTTTATTTCACCTGAATAACATTTATTTTTGTTATTATCTGATAAAGATAAGTATGTATCTACATCTATTCTATCACCCACATTAAAATTTCCGAAACTTTCTCTTACAGTGTAATAACTTAATGTATTTGTAATACTTAACTCTAAATATGGACTTTTTACTTCGTCTGTAATTTGATAGGAAATATTTTCTTGTCCTACAACTAGTATAAATTTGCCTTTTAATGTTTTCTTATATTCAGATGTTGAATTTACTTCTATATCTACAACTACTTTATCCCCTGTTCTTAACTGTGTGTTTGGTGTAATTGTTAAGTAAAAATAATCCGTATTTGTTGAAGCATATATAATTCCTTCTGATTTATTCAAATTGCAAATTGCATTATCACTGCAATTATAATTTATGTTATAAGAAATATCATATGTTGCTACTTCTATATTATTTTTTCTACTATTCATGTTAATTGTAATTGTATAATCATCTACTCCTGACCAATTATCTACCTGAAGTGTTGTTCCATCTTCTGATAATTTATCACTTTCAAAATAGAATTCTTTACTTTTTAGAAAGTAATTATTTATACTGTTTGTTATATATCTACCCAAAATTACAACTAATGATATTAAGGCCATTAAAACTACTAATATTATCAATAATTGTTTTTTTCTATATTTACTTTTTGCTGCTTTTTTCTTATGCATATTTATTCCTTTCTTTATTCCGTAAATTGTCTTGATTCTATTGTTATTTCTAACATTTCTATAATATCTTGATATTCTACAGTATTATAATTTTCAGGAAAATGTACCACCAAAGTATATATATTAGTTTTAGGTTCTTTATAATATAATTCTACTTGTTCAGTTGTTATTATTCTAAAATATGTACCATCTTCGTCTTGTTTTATCTCATTGGTCTCTATTATATTTTTTGCATCTTCCTTTCTATAGTCTTCATTCATATATAATTCATAGGTTAATGGTAAATTTGTTGTCATCCTTAATGTTAAATCATATGTCATATCTATTTCAGCTGTTTTTTGGTCATCCTGATTTGCTATTGAAAATGTGTATGTATATGCATCATGTTTAGGAAAAATTCCTGCAAGATTTAATGTCATTTTATAAAAATCTTCTTTTAACAAGTAAAATGCAATATCAACGTTTGCATTAGATGTGGCATTACTCTCATATTTAGCCAAAATTAACGTAAATATCCTAAATACTATTATTAAACATATTATAAGTATTACTAATTTTACATATAGTATTTTTTTCCTTTTACTCATCTTCTTCCTCCATATTAGTTGTAATCTTGAGTGCAATTCCTAACAGGATAATAAGAGTTGTTATAAGTATTAATACTTGTGGAGATAAAATTGTTTTTCTTAAAGCTCCTAATTTTGGAATAATATATATAACTTTTCCTAATATTTGTGTTTTACTTATTGGATTATCTTCAGCATTGTTTGCATCTCCTTTTGTTATAATTTCATCATTTTCATTTATTTTTATTAATCTATGTGTTATAAAATTATTTTCTTCTTTATAAACAATAATATCATTTTCTTGTACATCTTTTGTTATTTCTACTATTACTGCATCTCCTACTTGTATAGTATCTGCCATACTTCCAGTTGCGACCTCAAAAAACGTATATCCAAAAATATTTGCATAATCATTATTAAATAATTTTATTTGTATTAAATAATATACTCCCATTATTATTAATAAAGTTACAACTATTAATAATATATCTAGAATTATTCCTGATATTTTATTTATAATTTTTTTATTTTTGCTCATATGTTATTATTTCTTCTCCTAAGTACTGACTCACATGTATTACTATTGGAATTTCTAATTTATAATTTTCACCTTTTGTTCCTATTTTTAAGTCTTCTTCATTGTTTGCTTCATCATCTTTCCATTCAATCTCAACTTTAATATTATTTGATTTTCCTTGCTTAATATCTTCTAAAGTTATAATTCCTGTATATGTATTTTCATCAGTTTTTATTAAATCTGTTTTTTCTTCTGTTTCAGTAATGGATTTTATAGTTATATTTTTATTTGTCAAATTTTCTTGATTTAAGCTTATGTCATATCTAATAGATACATCCGTATTTTCTGGATTTATTAGTATGTCAAATGTTCCTGTTAATCCTGGTGCTAAATTTCCTTGTTTTACGTGTTCATTATTTTGCACATTTATTTCATTTATAGTAAACTCTTTATTTGTTCCATTTGATATGTCTGTATTATTTATTTTTATTTGCCACACACCTTTAACTAAATTGATTGTCCCATCTACTTTGCTTTGAAAAACAGCATATATTTGTATAATACAGTAAATTACAAATAGTATTATACAAATATATAATAAAAAATATATCTTTTTATGATTTTTTTTCTGCATTATTTTCTACCTTATCATTTTTTGAATTTCGCATATCAGCAATAACTACTGTTATTTGGTAAAAGAATGCAAGTAATGCTGGTAACACTATTAAGAATAAAAATCCCCATTTAGATTCTAATACATTAAGTACAGTTCCAATTCCTGGTATTACTGATACATAATTTTTACTACCAAGAACATATTCACTTGATACTTTATGTTCTCCTTCAAATGTATATGTTGATTCTGTTTCAGTTATTTTTTCTAAATCTACTACTTCTCCTAGCTTTACTTCTATTTGTCTGCCATATGTATTATAAAAAAATGCTTTATCTCCAGGTAGAACTTTTTGTGATTTATCTACTATTACTAGATCTCCTTTATTAAAATCTGGAACCATTTCATTATCTGATATTATTACTAATGAATAATTTCCGAATTCTGTTACTTTAAATTGATTGTACGATAATAAACATACTGTTATAAATACTGCAATTACTACATAAATTACAAATATGGTATTTAAAATTGCTTTTTTCATGTTTTTTATTCCCCCTAATAATTTTTACAAAAACAATATATCATAACAAAATTCCTTTTTCAACATTTTTTGCATTTTTATAACATTTTTCATTTACTTTTATTTTTTTTAATGATATAATTTTTTATATTTCAAATTGGAGGTTACAAATGATTAGCATTTCAAATGAAAAAAACATGATGAAATTATTAGAAATTGAAAAAAAATCATTAAATTCAATGTTAGATATCCAAAAAAATTTAAACAGACAAATATTAAGCTTTCTTAAATTTTTTTTAGGTAATGCAAAAGTAGAATCAAATTTTGATTCAGAAAATACAACTTTTAAATATATACAGGAAACTACAGATATACTTACTAAATCTAATTCTAATATTGAAAAAATCTCTTACCTTTTGAAAAAACTTGATGAAATTATTTTATCTATAAATAATGAAATTATTAAGGAAAAAATTTTGCAATATAATAATGAATTTGATATTGAAATAAACACTATTTATAAAAATACTAGTTTAATTGAAGAATTTATACATAAAATTTCATTGATTGATTTATCACAAATATTAGACCAAATAAATGAAGCACCCGACACATATAACCAGCAAACTAATTTAGAAATAAGTTCTGAAATTTTAAATTCCACTTTTGTTGAAAATACACTAATTATTTCAGAAATGCGAGGTAAAGTAATTTTACCATATAAGATAAGTGAAATAAACAAAATTTTATTTAATAACAATAGCAAATTTTCTTCAATTGAAGATGTAATAGAAAAGTTATATACAAGACCTATTAAAGAATATAGATTTTCTGCAATAGCAAGATTTAGAGAAGCATATAAATTAGTTACCCAAAAAGAACACCTCTCAAAAATAAAAGCATTTTCTTTAGCCTCTGAATTATTTGCAAATTATAGTTTACATCCTGCTATAATTACTGCTTGTAAATCATTAGATGAACTAGACATTTATTTAGCTTGTTTAGAAGATAATTGTTTAGAAGATTTTTCTTTTTTTGATATCAAATTTGAAATTACTCCAAAACTTCAAAAACAGGAATTAACTTTTTAATATAAATATATAAAATATTAATAAAAAACAAGTAAAGATTAAAACAAATTTTTCCTTGTTTTTTTATTTTCTTCAAATATTAATTTATCAAGCTTTATATAAACTTTTTCAAAGGTGTTTTTGTCAATTATATTTTTTTTATATAATATTTTATTTATAATATATTCTATTTTTAATTTAAGATATTTTTCATTCATAAGCATACCTCTTTAAATGTTTATTTGAAAAATACTTGTACTATTACAATAAATGTTCTTCTATTCTTGAATTCCCCCAACTTTTACTTTTGTTTCATTTATACTCTCCATATATTCAAAAACATTATTAACTGATAATAATTGACATTTTCCACCTTCTCCATATTTACACTCCATACAGAACAATTTTATAGAAAATTCTCTATAAAAATATATTAAATTTATAAATATATTTCTTCTTCAATAACATTTACTATTTCATCTAATTCTTTCTTATATTGTGTATCCCCAATACCATAAAAAACATAATTATCTTTTCTAATTAAAATGACATATTGTTCTTCATTGTTTATTACATATTTTTGATAATTTCTACTACTCTTAACTAGATATTCTGGCTTTATGTTATTATCTGTCTCGTTGTTTGCCCAATATTCCATATTTCTTTTAGCATCATTATCATTTCCAAATTCATATAGGTAGCACCTAGTATATTCATAATTTTTAGAAATTGTCACTCGCTTTGTATTTTTACCATTATATACACTTTCTTTTATTTCTGTTGTGTATCCATTTTGCTCTAATGATACTATGTAATTATCCATTTGATATTGCTTTAATATACATAAGACGATAGATACTAGAACTGCTATAGTAAATAGAACAAACATTACTCTTCTAACTACTAACCATTTATTAGAGTTTATTACTTTTTTCTTTTTTAGGTTATTGCACACAGAAAATAAATATTTTATCAATTCTTCTTTTGTTTCACCGTCTAAATTATGTTTATTTAATATAATACCCATATTATATTTTAGTTTTAGAACAATTAGATTTTTGGTTTCTATAATTCCTATTATTTGACTAAAATTATAACTTGCAATATTTCCTTTCTTTGAGGTATATACAATTTTTTCTTTGTCGATTTTAATATTTCCTTCCTCGTCTTCATTGTTATTTAAACTTTTATATCGCTTATATTGTAATTTATTTTGCCCTGTCACTTTCTTTAAAAGTGCAAAAATTCCAAGTAATACACCAAATGTAATTACTGTTTCATAATTTTTATAGATTATACATAAAATCAACAAAACTAATACTACAAATAACATTATTATACTTGATTTGTTTGTTGCTATATATCCAGCTGAAAATTCTTTATATGTTTTATAATCTAATGTATATTTTGAATTAAATTCTATTTTATTTTCATTATCCATTTTATCAACCACCTTTTATTATAATATTTAATGTCATCCATTTGTTTATTTAGATTTATATAAATCTGTAACTAATGTAATTCCATAATGATTATGAAATGTTACTTTCTTTTCCTCTTTGTGTTTTGATTATATCATAAAGAGTAATTGCAAATATCATTTAGCTTATATATAACTTATAACACCACATTTACCAACATTCATTAAAAAACTACCAGATTATCACTCCCATGTGCATGGGATTTGGTTGTAATGCTTGTGGAGTTACAGGGTGTAGAATAATAGATTCTCCTAGAGAAAGGTTAATTGCAATACTTACTAATAGTTTTGTTCCTTGTAATGGACGATATCCTATTTTAATAAGTATTGCTGGTATTTTCATTGCTAGTAGATTTTCTGGAATTGGTTCTTCTATTATTTCCACTATTTCAGTAGTTTTAGTAATATTACTTGGAATTGTTCTTTCTTTAATAGTTTCAAAAGTTTTATCTAAAACTGTTCTAAAGGGTATGCCATCTTCTATGGTTTTTGAATTACCTCCTTACAGAAGACCTCAATTTGGAAAGATTTTAGTACGATCTGTTTTAGATAGAACTTTATTTGTTCTGGGAAGGGCAATTGCTGTTGCTGCACCCGCTGGTCTTGTTATATGGTTATTTGCTAATATTGGAATTAATGATGTTTCTTTACTCACATATGTTGCAAATTTTTTAAATCCTTTTGCAAAACTTCTTGGATTAGATGGATATATCTTAACAGCATTTATTTTTGGAATCCCTGCAAATGAAATTGTACTTCCTATTATATTAATGTGCTATCTTGGTGGCAATTCCTTAAGCAATATATCTGATACTTTTGAAATTGGAAATATTTTAAAATCTAATGGTTGGAATTTACTTACTGCCCTAAATATGATGATTTTTACCGTTTTACATTTCCCTTGTACTACTACATTGCTTACTATAAAAAAAGAAACTGGTAAATGGAAATGGGTTTTACTAGGATTTGCACTTCCTACTATTTGTGGAATTGTAATTTGTATGGGAACTACTTTGATTTATAATATTATTATATAGATACAACGGAGGCTACAATGGCCTCCGCTTTCTTCAATTATACTTTCTGTTATCTTTTTTAGAATATTCCTACTATTTTTCCATTTTCATCAATATTAATGTGTTCTGCTGCTGGTTCTTTTGGAAGTCCTGGCATTGTCATTATTTTTCCTGTTATAATTACTATAAATTCTGCTCCTGATTTTAATATCACATCTTGAACATGAATTTTAAATGGCTCTTTTATTTCTAATAGTTGCGGATTGTCAGAAAAAGAGTATTGCGTTTTAGCTATACATATTGGTAATTCTTTATATCCCATGCTTTCAAATTTTTCTATTTTTTCCTTGGCTTTTTCATCTATTTCTATTCCTTCTGCTCCATATATATTTTTTGCAACTTTCTCTATTTTTTCTCTTATACTATCTTTTAAATCATATGTATATTTTAATTTTCTTTTTTCATTTTCTGTTAATTCCACAAGTTTTTTAGCAATATCTATTGCTCCTTCTGAACCTTTCTCCCAACTTTCTACTAAACTTATTTTTATTCCTCTTTTATTTAATTGTTGTGTTAAATATTCAATTTCTCGTTTTGTATCTGTGTTAAATTTGTTTAATGCTACTATTACATTTATTCCAAATTTATTTTTTAAATTATCTATATGCCTATATAAATTTTCCATTCCTATCTGTAAGGCCTCTAGATTTTCTTCTTTTAGTAGCTCCTTTTTTGCCCCTCCATGATATTTCAATGCTTTTATTGTTGCTACACATACTATAATATCTGGAGTAATGTTTGCTTTTCTACATTTTATATTTAAAAATTTTTCAGCACCTAAATCTGCTCCAAACCCTGCTTCTGTTATTGTATAATCTGCCAATTTTAATGCCAGTTTTGTAGCTATTATACTATTACATCCATGTGCAATATTAGCAAAAGGTCCCCCATGCATTATACATGGTGTGTGTTCTAATGTTTGTATTAAATTTGGCTTTATAGCATCTTTTAATAAAACTGCCATTGCTCCCTCTGCCTTTAATTGCTTCGCATATATTGGTTTTTCTTCAATATTATATCCTATAACTATATTCCCTAATCTTCTTTTTAAATCTTCTATGTTCTCACTCAAACATAATATTGCCATTATTTCTGATGCTACACTAATGTCAAATCCATCTTCTCTTGGAACAATTTTATTTTCTTTAGATAGTCCTGTTTCTATAACTCTTAATTGTCTATCATTTAAATCTACACATCTTTTCCATGTTACAGTTTTTATTTGTAAATTATTTCCGTGATATATATGATTATCTATCATCGCAGATAATAGGTTATTTGCTGATGTTATGGCATGAATATCACCAGTAAAATGCAAGTTTATATCTTCCATTGGTGCAACTTGAGCTTTTCCTCCACCTGTTGCTCCTCCTTTAACTCCAAATACTGGACCTAATGATGGTTCTCTTAATGCTAATATAGCTTTTTCTCCTATTTTAGATAATCCATCTGCTATTGCAATCGACATAGTTGTTTTCCCTTCGCCTAATGGTGTTGGACTAATGGCTGTTACTAATATTAATTTTCCATCTGGTTTATTTTCTATTTTTTTATATACATCATCTGTAATTTTCGCTTTATATTTTCCATATAATTCTATATCTTTTTCATCAATATTTAGCTTTTGAGCAATTTCTTTTATATCACATATTTGTGCATTTCTTGCAATTTCTAAATCTGTCATATTTTTATTTATGTTAATTATAAAAACTAACATTCTCCTTTCCTATTATTTATTATTATGCCACTAATCCTACAACTACTCCTATTGTAGCTCCTACTATTACCTGTATTGGTGTATGCCCTAGAACCTCTACTAATCTTTCTTGTACTTGTACTGTTGAAAGTCCTGGAGTTTCAACTATTTTATTTAATAATTTTGCTTGTTTTCCAGCTGCTCTTCTTACTCCTGCTGCATCATACATTACAATGAAAGAAAATACAAGTGCTAATGCAAACAATGATGTGTTTACACCATCATATTTTCCTATTAAAGTTGTAAGAACTACTACAACTGCTGAATGTGAACTTGGCATTCCCCCAGCTCCCATTATTCTTTTAAAATTAAATTTTTTTGTTGTTATTAAATCACATATCACTTTAAAAGTTTGTATAAAAAACCATAATAAAAATGGTATATATATGTATTTATTATTTATAATTTGTATTATTGTATTCATTTTTCTCCCCTAAAATTATGTATTAAAATTTTCTTCTTGAATCTCTCCATCATTTTCAAGCAAGATAGTTATTCTTTTTTCTGAATCTTCCAAAATTTTATTACATTCTTTTGAAATTTTCATTCCTTCCTCAAATTTTTTCACTGATTCATCTAAATTTAAGTCTCCTTTTTCTAATTCTTCAACTATATTTTCTAATGATTTCATTAATTCTTCAAAGTTTTTACTTTCTTCTTTCTTACTCATTTTAAATTCCTTCCTAGATAAAGACTTTTCAATTCCATCAATTTGTTTTTATTAATATAGATTTATTCTTTAGTATTCGTTTGCTTCCCATGTTGTTCCATCTACTATATACCATGTAATTGCTGTTCCATTATTAATTTTAATTATATAGTCTTCTTCTTCCATGTGGTCAAAACTAACTATTTCTCCATCTGCAGCATATTCTTTAGTAACTATATCAATTGCTTTTTCTTTACCTGTAAGATTTTGTTGTTCATGTTGCTCATTTTCTGTACTTTCTATATTTTCATTATTATTATCTTCTTGTTGAATATTTTCCTCTTGACTTTCTTCTTCTTCCTTGCCCATATAGACATTTTCTGAAGTATTTTTATCTGTACTGTTTGACAGATTTTCAGATAAATTATTATTTATGGTCGTATTATTATCCCCTTGTATATTATTACTATTTGTTTGTTTTGTGTCATGACTATATACATAATATAATATTGCTACTATTGCTACTATAACTATTAAAATTATAATTACTTGTTTTAAATATTTCATATTTTTTCTCCTTACTGTTTTTTATTTAGTTTCAAATTATTTTGGCTTTTCTTTCTCCATCTGTAAATCTTAATTTAACTTCTTCATTCTGTTTTAATTCAATAGCTTTTTTTATAATTCTATTATTAGTTTCTACTAAACAATATCCCCTTGTTAAAGTTTTAAGAGGACTTAAGCTGTCTAATTTTGTTGTTACACCTATAAATTGATTCTTAAATGTATACATTGTTTTTTCTATAATATTTTCCATTATTTTTACATAACTGTCTACTTTTAGTAAATTATCATTTATTTTTTGCATTGGTCTTTTAAATGTTCTAGATTGCATGCATTTTTCATATCTTAATCTCATTAACTCTATTTTTCTTTTTAGTAAAATTCTAAATCTATTTTGATATACACTTATGGTATTTTTTAATTCAAATATATCTGGAACAGCTAATTCTGCTGCAGCTGACGGAGTAGGTGCTCTTAAATCTGCGACAAAATCTGAAATTGTAAAATCTGTTTCATGACCTACTGCCGAAATTATTGGTAAATTAGATTTATAAATTGCTCTTGCTACACATTCTTCGTTAAATGGCCATAAATCTTCAATTGATCCTCCACCTCTTGCGATAATAATTACATCTGCTAATTGCTTTTCATTCATGATTTCTATACCTTTAGCTATTTTTTCCGCTGCACCTTCTCCTTGAACTGGTACAGGTAGTAATTTAATGTTAACATTTGGATTTCTCCTTGTTGAAACATTTATTATGTCTCTTATTACAGCTCCTGTTTGTGAGGTAAGTACTCCTATGACTTTTGGAACAATTGGAATATTTTTTTTGTTTGATATGTCAAATAGTCCTTCCTTTTCTAGCTTTTCTTTTAGCTCTTCATATTTCTTATATAAGCTTCCCATTCCATCTTCTTGCATTGCTTTTACATATATTTGATAAATTCCATCTCTTTCAAATACCGATACACTACCAAAAACCATTACTTTCATTCCATCTTTTGGCATAAATTCTAGTTTTTCTGTATAACTTTTAAACATTATGCATTTTATTAAAGATTTTTCATCTTTTAATGTAAAATAAAGATGTCCTGTGTAATGGTTTTTAAAATTTGATACCTCACCTTTTACTAGTACGTTTGCTAGTATTTCATCTGATACTATTTTTTCTTTTATATATGAATTTAATTCTGAAACTGTTATTGCTTGATATTTCATATTTTATCCTTCTTTTACTATACTTGCTAATATTCCATTTATGAATTTTTTTGATTGTTCTTCTCCATATCTTTTTGCTAATTCCACAACTTCATTTATTACAACTTTATAAGGCAAATTTTTGTATTTTATTTCATAAATAGCAAGTTTTAATAGACTTATATCAACTTTCGAGATTCTTTCTACTTTCCAGTCCTCTTTTAGATTTTTTTGTATTAAATTTGTTATCTCATCTTTGTTTATTTTTATTCCTTCTAATACATCTTTTATATATTCAATTGCATTTTTATCTTTTATATTATTTGCTTCTAAAAATAATTCTAATTGTTCATTTAAGTTTCCTTCTTTTTGGACTTCTTGACTATAAATTATTCTAAACGCCAATTCTCTAATAGCTGATCTGTTCATTTTTTAGCTCATGTTAGCTGTCAGCTAACATTTCCTCCTCTTTTACATTTTATCGATAAACTTTTTTATTCTATCTTTTACTTCATCTTTATTTTGTTGCACATAATTTCCAAGAAATGCACCTATAAAAATTACTACAATTCCAACAAGTAAATTGTATAATCTTGTTAATAATATTAATACTGCTATAATTATTCCTATTATTGCACCTTTATATTGATCCCAAAAACTTTTAAATCCTCCCATTATTATAACATCCTTTCATTTTTATATTATCCAATGCTTTCTTTTTTAGGCACATAATTTTTTATTTTTATATTTACTTCTTTTACATCTAAATCCAATGTATCTTTTATTACTGTCTTAATTTTTTCTTGAAGGTTTGCAGAAAGTTCTTTTATTATGACATTTTCCCCAACATTTAATGTTAATGATATTACTAAATTATTTTCTTTATTTAGAAAAATGTTACTTGTTGCTTCACTAACACTCTCAAAGCCAGTTATTATTGTATTTACTAAACTTTCTATTGTTTCTTTTGAAATCATTAGTTTACCACTTTCATTTTGTAATAAAACACCTTGGCCATTTTTTTCATCTTCTTTATTAGCTGATCCAAAAAATATGCATTTTATTGATAATATTATAAATATTATATTAATAATTAATATTATTGTTGAAATTGTTTCCCCTTGTAATGTTGACATTACTGTTTTTCCTATAATCTCTGAATCTATCCATCCAAATATTATTAAAGATGTTATTATTGCTAGTGCTAAAACTATATATGAATATATTACTAAAACTATTTTTTCTAATATTTTCATTTTATTTTCTCCATTTCTTTTAGTTAAATTAAATATTCTAAATTTAATTATTGTTTTGTGAGTCTACTGATTGTTGATTATTTTCATGTTCTATATTTTGTTTTTTTTCTGTTTCTATACTAACACCTTGAACATGTACATTTACTTCTGTTACTTTTAATCCTGTCATACTTTCTATTGACTTCTTTACTCTGTTTTGTATTTCAAATGCTATATCTGGAATTCTTGTGCCATATTCTACAATTATATTTACATCTATTTTTACTTTTCCGTCTTCGGATTCTACTTTTATACCTTTTGCTAAATTTTTCTTTCCACTTAATACTTCACCAATTCCTCCTGCAAATCCACCTTGCATGCTAGCAACTCCTCTAACTTCTGATACTGCTACACCTGCAATTACTGCTACTACATCATTTGAAATTTTTATTCCTAAATTTTCTTGATTTATTTCTTCTTTCACTTCCTCTTGCATTTCTTCTACTTTTTCTTTTACTTTATCTTCTTCCATAAATACCTCCATTTGAGCTATATGCTCTAAATATTTTTTTGAGTTTTACTATTAATAATAAATCTCAATTTTTATACATTATAGTATAGCAATTTTTTATTTACTTTTCAACTATTTTTTGTATTTATTTAAATATTTTACCTATTTCAATTTTATTTCCTCTTAAATATTCTTCGGTTTTCATTCTTCTAGAATTTTGACCTTGAATTTCTAATATTTTTATTATCCCTTCTTTAGCTTTTACATATAAACCTTCTTTAGCTCCTGACAAAATTATAGTACCAAATTCTATATTTTCATTCATACCAACTTGTTTTGATATATTCATTATTTCATTTCTATCATTAATTAATGTTACTTTCCAAATTTTTATCTTTTTATCATCCAAATAGGTATATGCTCCCATAATTGGATCTAATCCTCTGACTAAATTTTTTATTTTTGTTGCTGTCATGTTTTTCCAATCTATTTTTGCATCTTCTTTTTGTAGCATTGGTGCTATGGAAAAGTCTGTTCCTTGCTTTTTTCTTGATACTATACCTTGTTCTATGTTTTGTAATGTTTTAACTAATAATTTTGCTCCTATTTTTGATAATTTTGTCCATATTTCTCCTGTGGTTTCGTTTTCTCCTATTTCTAATTCTTCTTTTAGGATCATATCACCTGTATCCATTCCTTCATCCATATACATTGTTGTAATACCAGTTTTTTTATCTCCATTAATAACTGCCCATTGTATTGGTGCAGCCCCTCTATATTTTGGAAGTAATGATCCATGAACATTTATACATCCTTTTTTAGGAAGTTCGATTATTTCTTTTGGCAATATTTTTCCATATGCTACAACACATATTATATCTGGATTTAATTTTTTTATTTGTTCTACAAATTCTACATTTTTCTTTATTTTTTCTGGTTGATAAATTTGTAAATTTTTTTCTAAAGCATATTGTTTTACAGGTGATAATGCCATTTTCATGCCTCTCCCGCTAGGTCTGTCTGGATTTGTAACAACGCCTAAAATTTCATAATTAGCCTCATAGATTTCTTTTAATGATTCTTTAGCAAAGTCTGGGGTTCCCATAAAAACTATTTTCATTCCTTTATCTCCTTATAATTTAATATTAAATCTGTAAGATTTGAAAAATCTTCTATAGTTAATTCTTCTGCTCTTGCATTTGGATTTATTTTTAACTTTTCAAAAACTTCAATTGCTTTTTTCTTATCTGAAAATACTTTTCCATTTGTTAATGCATTTAATAATGTTTTCCTTCTTTGTAGAAATGCAATTTTTATAATTTTAAACATTTCTTGATAGTTTTTGGTTTTTACTGGTGGTACTTTTCTTAATATTAATTTGATTATTTCTGATGTTACTTCTGGTTCTGGAATAAAAGAAGTTTTGTCAACTTCTAGTATCTTTTCAGCTGTACAATAGTAATACACTGTATATGTTATTGCTCCTGCTAGTTTTTCTCCAGGTATAGCAATTAATCTTTCTGCTACTTCTTTTTGTATCATAACAGTTATACTTTCTATTTGCAATTTTTCCTCTAATAATTTCATTATTATTGGTGTTGTTATATAATAGGGTAAATTTGCAACGATTTTACATTTTTTGTTCTCTTTATCTATTATTTCATTTAGATTAATTTTTAATATGTCATCATTTATTATTTCAAAATTTTTATACATATGAAATCTGTCTTTTAATATTTTTACCATATTTTTATCTAATTCTATACAAATTACTTTTCCTGCTTTATCTAATAATTGTTTTGTTAATGTTCCTAAACCTGGTCCTATTTCTATTATTAAGTCTTCATTTGTTATATTGGCACTATCTATTATGTGTTCTATTACATTTTGATTTATTAAAAAGTTTTGTCCTAAATTTTTATTAGGTTTTATATTATATTTTTTTAATATAAAATTTGTTTCTTCTTGAATTGTTAACATTTTATTTCCTCTTTCTTTTTGATACGCTTATTTTATCACAAATTTATTATTAATATCAAGTTCATATTTTTATATTACTTGCTTTATATGATTAATTTCATATTTATTGCTTGATATATAAATTTCTATTACATCAATCCTTATATTGAAATTTTTTATATTGTTTATGTATAAATAATATTTTGCCGTTTTCACTATGTGATTTTTCTTTATATATGTTACTGCCTCTGATGCTCTTCCAAATTTGAGATTTGTTCTTGTTTTCACTTCTATAAATATTATTTTGCCTTCATTATTAGCTATTATATCTATTTCTCCTTGCTTACACCTAAAATTTTGTTGAATGATTTTATAATTATTCTGTTTTAAATATTTTATTGCTAATTTTTCGCCTAATCTTCCTATTTCATGCCTTTTATACATTCATTTTTCCTCCACTTTATTTTTTTATTTTTCTATATTTTTTATTTGATAATTCTTCTACAATTCCATCAAGTTTTAACATCATTAGTTTATAGGTAACTTCACTTACAGTTCTATTTAATTCTAAAGCAATTTCATTTATATCTTTTGGTCTTTCATTTAATGCTTTATATATTTCTAGATTTTCTTCATCAATTTTGATGATTTCTTGGCTTTTATTTTTTAATTTTTTTATTTGATTTTTCTGACTCCATGTTTTCTTAATAGCTAATTTTGTAAAATCAAAATTTGGCTTTGTATTTAATTTTAATTCAGGATATTCATTAATTATGTCTTCAATGCTTGTAACCATTTTTGCTCGCCCCATCTTTATCATTTTATTTGTTCCTTCTCCTTTTGAGTTGAAAAGGCTAGCTGGTATGCAAAATGACTTTTTACATTGTTTTGTTGCATTAGATACAGTTATACTAGTTCCACTTCTTGACTCTGCTTCAATAACTAATACTCCAATTGATAGCCCACTCATTATTCGATTTCTTTGTTTACAACTTTCTATAGTTTTTTTAAATTCTGGCTCATATTCAGTTACTATTGTTCCATTATTTTTTAAAATTTTATTAACTAATTCTTCATTTTCTTTAGGAAAAATATTTTCAATTCCACATGGCAATACTGCTATTGTTTTTCCCTTTGATTGTAAACAACTTTTATGTGCACATGTGTCTATTCCAATTGCTAGTCCACTAATTATATTAAAATTATAGCCTACTAAATTATTAACAAATATTTTGCAAACTTTTTTTCCATAATTTGAGCAATGTCTACTTCCAATTACTGCAATTCCAATTTCTTTTAAATTTTGGATATTACCCTTTACATATAATTGTTTTGGCGGATCTTCTATTTTTCTTAATTGTTCTGGATATTCTTTATCTTGAATTTTAAGTGTTTTTATCTCATTTTTCATTTTTATCACCTTATTTAATTTCATATAAAATATTTAGTATCTAGACTTCTATATTGAATTGCTTCTGCAATATGCTGAAATTTTATATTAGTTGAATTATCTAAATCTGCTATTGTTCTTGCAATTTTTAATATTTTGTCATATGCTCTAACACTTAATTTAAATTTTTCAAATGCATCTTCTAAAACTTTTTTACCTTTTGAATCTAATTTACAATACATTTCTAATGATTTTAAATTTAGTTCTGAATTAGAATAAATTTTTTGTGTTTTATATCTTTCTATCTGAATTTTTCTAGCTTTATCAACTCTCTCTTTGATTTCTTTAGAACTTTCTCTTTTTATGTTTGAATCTAATTTTTCATATTTTACTGGTTGAACTTCAATATGCAAATCGATTCTATCTAGCATTGGTCCACTTACTTTTTTTAAATACTTTTTTATTGAATTTTTTGTGCAAGTGCATTTTTTGATTTCGCTTCCGTAGTAACCACATTGGCATGGATTCATACTTGCTATCAACATAAAATTACTAGGATATGTAACTGTTTCTGCCATTCTATTTATTGTAATTTTCTTTTCTTCTATCGGACTTCTTAAAATTTCTAAAGTTGATCTTTTAAATTCTGGTAATTCATCTAAAAATAATACTCCATTATGTGCTAAACTGATTTCTCCTGGTTTTGGAATTCGTCCTCCACCTACTAAAGATGCATTAGAAATAGTATAATGTGGATCTCTAAATGGTCTTTTGGTAACTAATGCTTTATTTTGTAATTTTCCTGCTATGCTGTGAATTTTTGTGATTTCTAGTATTTCTTCAAATGTTAAATTTGGTAAAATTGTTTGTATTCTTTTTGCTAGCATTGTTTTTCCACATCCCGGACTTCCTATTAATAAACAGTTATGAAATCCTGCTGCTGCTATTTCTAAACACCTTTTAACATTTTCTTGTCCTTTTATATCTGAAAAATCAATTTCATAATTTATGTTTGTTTCAAGCAATTTTTCTATATCAAAATTTGTTTTTTCTATTTCTTGTTTTTCATTTAAATATTGCACTACTTCTTTTAAACTTTTTACTGGAATTATATATAAATCTTTTATAATAGCCGCTTCTTGTCTATTTTCAAAAGGAATAATTACTATTTTTATTCCAAATTTTCTTGCTTCTATACACATTGGCAATATTCCTTTTACTTTGTTTATTTTACCACTTAATGATAATTCACCAATAAATACTGCATTAAATACTAAATTTTGCATTCTGGGTTTTATAATTCCTAAAGCCATCAAAATTCCTACAGCAATTGCTAAATCAAAATTACTGCCTCCCTTTCTAATATTAGCAGGTGCCAAATTAATTAATATCTTTTTACTTGGAAATTGTACATTTGTATTTTTAATTGCTGCTTTTACTCTTTCTTTAGCTTCCCTTACTATTGTATCTGGAAAACCTATTATTTCAAAAGATGGCATTCCAGATGTTATATCTGTTTGCACATCTACTATATAACCATTAAGTCCATTTAATGACATTGTTTTTACCATAGATAACATATTAATCTTCCTTTCTTTTAAATCATTTGGATTTTTATAGGATCTATCCATAAACCTAATATTTTTTTCTAATTTGATTGATTTTTTTTATTCTTTACTATAAAATATATCCATAACAAAAGATTTTTAAGAAGTGGTTAATTATGAAAAAGAAAAAAGAAAATAAAATTTTAGAATTTAAGAATAATCTTAATATAGCAAATACTGTACCAACCGTAAAATTAAAAATTGTATTAATTGCAGTTTTTTTGTTATTAATATTACTATTGATTAGAATTGCATTTTTACAATTTATTGACGGAAAAACTTTAAAACAAAAAGCATATTCACAGTTATCATATACTCAAACGATTTCTGCTAAAAGAGGCTCTATTTATGATTCTACTGGTACTGTACTAGCTACAAGTTATAAAGCAGATAATGTAATAATAGTTCCTTCAAAGGTGTCTAATGACAAAAAGCAACTTGTTGCTTCAGCTTTAGGTAACATTTTCGGTTTAGATTATAATCAAGTTTTAGATGTACTAAATAGTTCTGAATCTAAAATAACTTTAGTTAAAAATGCTTCTAAAGATAAAGTTGATGAATTAGAAAAATGGATAAAAGATAATGAAATAACTTATGGTGCAATTTATACAGAAGAAACAACTGCCAGATATTACCCCTATTCTAATTTAGCCTCAAATGTAATTGGTTTCTGTGGTACTGACAGCCAAGGCTTAAGTGGAATTGAATATAGTTGGGATTCACTTCTTACTGGTACATCTGGAAAATCTGTTAGCTCAAAAGATGCTTCTCAATCTCAAATACCTAATACAGAAGAAACATATATCCCAGCTGAAAATGGTTATGATTTAACTTTAACAATTGATGTAAATATTCAAAGTATAGTAGAAAAATACCTAAAACAATCTGTTGAAGAAAATGATTGTAATAGAGGCGGAACTGCAATAGTAATGGATCCTTCTACAGGTGATATTTTAGCAATGGCTTCTTACCCTGACTATGACTTAAATTCACCTTTTACTCCTAATACATATATATCTGAAAATTGGGATAGATTAACTTCTAGTGAAAAATCTAATCTATTGCAAAAAATGTGGAATAATAAATGCATTACAGATACTTATGAACCTGGGTCTGTATTTAAAACTATAACAGCTGCAGTTGCTCTTGAAGAAAATATTGTTAAAGTTGATGTTCCAAACCAATTTTATTGTTCTGGAGTCGAAGTTGTTGCTGACAGAAATATAAAGTGTTGGAGAACAAATCCTCATGGATCTCAATCTTTAAGAGATGCTTACAATAATTCTTGTAACCCTGCATTTATGCAATTAGGTAAAATGGTAGGTTCTACTTTATTATACAAGTATTATGATGCTTTTGGTTTTTTTGAAAAAACTGGAATATCATTATCTGGTGAATCTTCTGGAATATTTTTTGATTTAGATGATGTAGGCCCTGTTCAATTAGCTACTATGTCTTTTGGACAACGTTTTACAATTACTCCTTTACAAATGATTTCTTCAATTTCAGCAATTGTAAATAATGGTGTTTTAATGCAACCACGTATTGTAAAATCAATTAAAAATACTGATACAGGTGAAATTACTTCTATTTCTACAACTGAAATTCGCCAAGTAGTTTCAAAAGAAACTTCTGAAACTATAAAATCTATGATGCAATCTGAAGTAGAAGTTGGTACTGGTAAAAAGGGATTAGTTGCAGGATATACTGTTGGTGGAAAAACAGGTACTTCTGAACCAAGTCAAAGTAATACCGAAGAAGGTTTTGTTGCTTCATTTGTTGGTATAGGTCCTGTGGAAAATACAAAATTAGTAATCCTAGTTTGTCTATATGATCCTCAAGGCAAGTCTCATCAAGGTGGACAAATTGCTGCTCCTGTTGTTTCTAATATTTTTTCAGAAGTACTTCCTTATTTAGGTATTTCATCTAATGCAGATAAATCTACTGAAAAAAATACAACATCTGATAATAATTTATATTAAAAATAGAATAAGCAAATTAGCTTATTCTATTTTTACATATATTTGCTTTTATATTCTTCCAATGCTTTTGAAACTTGATCAGGGCAAGAAGTTCCTCTAACTCCACATGGTATGCCTTTTAGCATATTAATTATTTCTTCAATTTTCTTTCCTTTTACTAGTTTAGACACTCCAATTGTATTTCCTGGACACCCTCCAACAATTTGTAGATTTTTGATTATGTTTCCTTCTATTTCGAAAATCATTTTCATTGAGCAAACTCCTTTTGGTATATATTCAAATTTCATTTTTACTCCTGCCTTTCATTTAATTTAATATTATTTCTATGACTTTTCAATTTTTTACAATTCCCATAAATAAAATATCTTGACTTCCATTTGTTATATATCTTTTCCAATCTGTTATATTATTTTTATTATTATTTTGTTCTACTTCAAATTCCTTTATGTATTTTTCAAATTTTACTAAATGTATTATAGAGCCTCTTTCAAGTACTCCCCATTTATTTTCATTTATACTTAATAATACACTATGGTTATTTTTTTCACTTTCAGATTCTATTATCTTTACTTTACTTACTATACTAGAAAATTCTGAATCTTCATATTCTTTAAATTTTTCGTCATATAATATACACCAATAACAAAATATAGATTCCTTTATTCTATCTTTTGGAATTAATTTTAAATATATATCAGCATTGGTTTGATCTTTTAAAATTACTTTAATTTTAATCATTGTAAATTGATATTCTGCTATGGTTTTCATATATTTTAATTGTTCATATTCGAAATCAATTATATCTAATTTGGATATTTCATTTAATAAATTTATTGTTATTTCTTTATTTTTTGGCATTAATATTACTTTTAATAAGGTATTACAATTATCACTTGATATTTTTATATTCATTTCCCCCTTTATTTTAACTTGTTAATTGATATAAATTCTCTATAAATATGTTTTTTGTGAAATATTTATAATTCAATTAAATGTAGAATTCTTTAAAAATTTAAATATTAATTTTTAAAATTAATTTATTTTATTATTGGAAATATATAATAAGAAAATAATTTTAAGAAATAATTTGATTGAAAAAATTTGAAAATAATAAATATTAATTCAAGTATACTTTATGTAACCTTTGTTGTCAATAAAATATTTAATTTTTTTCTTCTTTTCCATCGCATTTTTCGACAATTTACTTCACTTCTATTGATATTCCCAATTGTTATTATTTAATCATATTTTTCCACATTAATCGCATTTGTCTCATTATATTACACATTACTTTATTAAATTTTTTTATTCTTTTATTTTTTCTGCTATTTTTCTTGTAATACCCTTTACTTGTAATAATTCTTCAATAGTTGCATTTTTTATTTTGCTTACACTTCCAAATTTTTTTAATAATAATTGTTTCTTTACTTGCCCGATACCTTTTATATCATCTAACTCTGATTTATTCATTGTGTTATCTCTTATTTTCCTATGATATGATATTGCAGTATTATGCACAGCATCTTGAAAGTTTGTAATTGTATTCATTAGTTGTTCTGATATTTCTAATTCTTTTCTATCTGGTGAAATTAAAGCTCTAGTTTGATGTTTATCGTTTTTTACCATTCCATATACTGGAATTTGTAGATTATATTTCTTTATTGCTTTTTGTATTGCTTTTATTTGATTAATTCCTCCATCTGCAAAAATAACATCTGGTAGTTTTCCAAATCCTCCATCTGGGTTTTCAATTGAATGTTTTAACCTTCTTGTTACTATTTCTTCCATAGCTGCAACATCATCTTGACCTATTACTGTTTTTACTTTAAATCTCCTTGATAAATTCTTTTTTATAAATCCATCTTGCATTACACACATTCCGGCAACAGTATATTCTCCACTAATATTAGAAATATCAAAAGTTTCTATCTTTCTTGGAAGTTTGTCAAGTTCTAGTACTTCTTTAAGTTCTAATAATATAGAACTTTTATCTTTTTCTTTATTTTCTAATGTGACTTTACTATTATTTTCTGCCATCTCTACAAATCTTAATTTTTCACCTTTTTTAGGACTAATTAATTCTACTTTTTTACCTTTTACTTTTCCACTCAACCATTTTTCTATGACATTTTTGTCCTCTAATTCTTCTCTAAGCATTATCTTGTTTGGAATGTCTTCTTTATCCATATAATATTGCTTTATAAATCCTCCTAGTATTTCACTATCTTCCATATCTTTTAATTCATTGAAAAAATAATGTTCTCTACCTATCATTTTACTACCACGTACGAAAAAGATCTCAATACATACTTCCAGTTCTGACTTTGCCATTCCTACTACATCTATATTATTTTCAGATATATTTGATACCTTTTGCCTTTCACCAACTCGTTCAATTGCTATTTTTTTATCTCTTAAATATGCTGCTTGCTCAAAATCAAGTTTGTCTGATGCTTCCTTCATTTGTTTTTCTATTTCTTTTATTACTTTTTCTTTTTTTCCATCTAAAAAATCAATTATTTCTTCTATCTGTTTTCTATATGCTTCTTTCGTTACATACCCCATACATGGTGCTAAACATCTTTTTATATGATAATTCAAACAAGGTCTATCTGTATATTTAAAATTTTTACACTGCCTTATTTTATACTTTTGTTTTATAAAATCTAACATTTCCTTTGCTGCCCCAGGATTTGCATATGGTCCAAAATATTTAGATCCATCATTGATAAGTTTTCTTGTTATATATACTCCAGGATAATCAGATTTAATATCAATTTTAATATACGGATATGTTTTATCATCTTTTAATAGAACATTGAATTTTGGTCTGTTTTCCTTAATTAAGTTACATTCCAATATCAAAGCTTCTGCTTCATTATCTACAACTATGTATTCAAAGTGATCAATTAATGATACCATGTTTAAAATTCTTTGTGTTTTGTTAGTTTTCCTAAAATAAGATCTTACTCTATTTTTTAGTGAAATTGCTTTTCCTACATAAATTATATTGTTATTTTTATCTCTCATAATATATACTCCAGGTTTTCCTGGCAATTTTTTTAATTCTTCTTCTATATTAAACATACTCTCACCATTTATTTCAATCATTTTTTGGCTCTTAAAAGATTATATCCTTAAGAGCCTTTTTATTAATCTGTAATTATTTTATAATAACTCTTTCTTCTTGTATGTCTATCGTAGCTGTTTTTTCTGGCTCGATTTTGCCGTCTAAAATTCCTTCTGCAAGTGTATCTTCTAATAAATTTTGTATTGTTCTTCTAAGAGGTCTAGCTCCAAACGCTTTATCTGTTCCTTTTTTAGCTATAAATTGTTTTAACTCTGGTGTAACTTCTATATATATTTTTTTATCTTTTAGTCTGTTTGCTACTTGTTTTATCATTATATCAATTATTTTGCTTATATCATCTTCATTTAACTTTTGAAATACTATTATTTCATCTATACGATTAATGAATTCTGGTCTTAATTCTTTTTTTACTATTGAAATTACTTCTTTTTTTGTTTCTTCATATTCTTTTTTTAAGTCTTCACTTTCTTGATTATTTGTGAAACCTAATGCTTTTTTATCTGTAATAACTCGTGCACCTATATTAGATGTCATTATAATTACTGTGTTTTTAAAGTTTACCATTCTTCCTTGGCTATCTGTTAATCTTCCATCTTCTAAAATTTGTAATAACATATTCATTACATCTGGATGAGCCTTTTCTATTTCATCAAATAGTATTATTGAATATGGTTTTCTTCTTATTTTTTCTGTAAGTTGACCTCCTTCATCAAATCCTACATAACCAGGTGGAGAACCTATCAATTTTGATACAGAATGTGGTTCCATATATTCTGACATATCCACTCTTATCATGGCATCTTCATTTCCAAATAATACTTCTGCTAATGCTTTTGATAATTCTGTTTTTCCTACTCCTGTAGGACCTAAAAATAAAAATGAACCTATTGGTCTTTTAGGATCTTTTAGTCCTACTCTACCTCTACGTATAGCTTTACTTACTGCCTCTACTGCCTCATTTTGTCCTATTACTCTTTGATGCAAACTTTTTTCTAGATTTTTTAACTTTTCATTTTCATCTTGTGTTAATTTCTGGGTTGGTATTCCTGTCCAAGATGATATTACTTCTGCTATATTTTCTTCTGTTATGTCAATTACTGATTTATTATTTTTATTTTTCCATTTTTCTTCTTCTTTTTGTACTTTTTCCTTTAATTCTCTTTCTTTATCTCTTAAGCTAGCTGCTTTTTCAAATTTTTGACTTCTTACTGCTTCTTCTTTATCTTTTGAAACTGTTTCTAATTCTTCTTGTAATTTTTTTAAATTTTCTGGTTCTGTATATGTTTTTAATCTAACACGTGATGCTGCCTCATCAATTAAGTCTATAGCTTTGTCTGGAAGAAATCTATCATTTATATATCTTATTGACAATTCAGTTGCTGCTTTTATTGCTTCATCTGTTATTTTTACATTATGATGTGCTTCATATTTATCCCTTAATCCTTTTAATATTAGAATTGTATCATTTTCGCTTGGCTCTGATACTGTTACGGGACTAAATCTTCTTTCTAATGCTGAATCTTTTTCTATATATTTTCTATATTCATTTAATGTAGTGGCTCCAACTAATTGTATTTCTCCTCTTGCGAGTATTGGTTTTAAAATATTTGCTGCATCTATAGCTCCTTCTGCAGAACCTGCACCAACTATTGTATGAAATTCGTCAATAAATAATATAATATCTTTAGCCTTTTTAACTTCATTTAACGCTTTTTTCATTCTTTCTTCAAAATCGCCTCTATATTTACTGCCTGCTACCATTCCTGATATATCTAGAGTTACTACTCTCTTATTTTTTAATATTTCTGGCACATCACCTACAATTATTTTTTGAGCTAAACCTTCTACTATAGCTGTTTTTCCTACTCCTGGCTCTCCTACTAAACATGGATTATTTTTTGTTCTTCTTGAAAGAATTTGAATTACTCTATCTATTTCTTCTTTTCTTCCTATTACTGGATCCAGTTTTCCCTCTTCTGCTTTTATTGTCAAATCTTCTCCAAATTGATTTAATGTTTGTGTTGAATTATAGCTTCCCTTTCCTTGTATTGTTTTTTTATTAGTTCTAGAAGCTGTTCCTGTATCATTAATACCTGATGATGTAACATCTTCTGCCTCATTTATTACTCTTACTATTTCGTTATACAACTTTTGTATATTTACATTTAATTCTAATAATATTCTAGTTGCTGCACTATCTGCTTCTCTTAAAATTCCTATTAATAAATGCTCTGTTCCTATATAGTCATATCCTAATTTTCTAGCTTCAATAAAAGCATTTTCTATTATTTTTTTTGTTCGTGGTGTAAAACCTAAACTTTCGTTTTTAGGTTCCTCTCTTCCAATTAATTCTTCTATTTTTTGTTCTATTTTTTCAGAAGTCAATCCCTGACTTTCTAAAACTTTTGCTGCTATTCCTATTCCTTCTTCAATTAGTCCATATAAAATATGTTCTGTTGCAATATAATTATGTCCCAATTCTAAAGATATATCATTTGCAATTTCTATAGCTTTTTTTGCCCTTGTTGTAAACTTATATATCATTTTAGTTCCTCCATTCTAATTTGATTTTGAAAATAGATTTATTTTAAATAATGTTTTTATTATAAATTGCTAATCACTTTTTATTATTTCTTTAATTATTTCAGCTCTTTTTTGTTCTTCTTGCAATTTTTCTAACTCTTGTCCATAATATTTTTCTAGATTTGCAAGTTTTACAAATAAATATAATTTTTTTATTTTTGCATCTGTTAATTGTGTTATTATCCCTAAATCTGTTCCTAATTTTACATATGATAATAAATCTTCTGCCTCTTTTTCAGATATTTTTCTGCAATTGCTTAATATACCATAACTTCTGCATACCTCGTCTTCTAGAGATATTTGATTTTCTGCTAAAATTTTTCTTGCTAATCTTTCTTGCTCAATTATTTTTTCTGCTATTATTTTTAAATTTCTTATTATATCTTCTTCTGTTATTCCTAATGTTTGTTTATTTGAAATTACGTAAAAGTCTTGTATATTATCTTTTTTTATTTCTATTCCAAATTTGTCAACAAATTTTAGTATTTTAGAAATATTACCTGTTTTTGACAATGCTGGTAAATGTAAAATTACAGTTAATTTCATTCCTGTTCCAACATTCATTGGACTTGTAGTCAAAAATCCATATTTTTTACTTTGAGCAATATTGAATTCATTTTGTAGCTTCTCATCTATTTCTATTGCTAAATTTGATATTCCTTCTAAATCTAGCCCACTTGTAAATACTTGTATTTTTAAGTGATCTTCTTCATTTACAAGTATACATATATTTTCTTCTTCATTTATTAAGATTGAAGTTATATTTTTCTTACTTGCCATCTGTGGTGTTATTAAGTCTTTTTCTATTAAACTATTTATTGTTATTTCATCTAAATCTCTTAATTTTATAAATTTTAATCCATATCCAATTTTTATTAAGTTTTCATTTAGAATTTTTTCCTCTAATTTTATTTCTTCTGTACTTTTTATGTAAAAGTTAAATTGTTCTAGGTTTCTAGCTAAACTGATTTTTGAACTTATAATTACATCTGATTCTTTTCCCGTTTGTAGATACCAATTTAACATATTTATCTCCTTTCTTCTTCCATTTTTTTTATTTCATCTCTTAAAATTGCTGCTTCTTCATATTTTTCATCTGATATTGCTATTTTTAATTTTTGTTTTAATTGATCTATTACATTTAATTTACCTGAATTTTTGTTATTATAGTTTCTATTTTGAATTATATTATTAGTGTTACTATTTCCAATATTTTTTCCTAGTCTCCCAATATGTCTATCTGCTCCTTGTATGTTTTTTAATAGTGTATCAATTTTTTCTTCAAAAGTTTCATAACATTCTGGGCATCCTAATTTACCAGTATTAATAAATTCCTCAAATGTTTGATTACATCTATTACATTTTAATTTTTTAGTATCTAATAAATCTGGAAATATCTCACTACTTTCAAGTTCTGTAAAGAAATCGCTAAGAAAACTTGAAAGGTCTATTGGAATATTAAAATTACCTATTCCTAATTTTTTTCCACATTCGTCACATAATAAAATTTCTCTTTTTTTTCCATTTATTACTTGTGTATATTTTATACTTGCATAATTTTTACAAAACATTTTTTACCCTCCATATTTATATTATATTTATTTTTTTGTTTTTTTCAACCTTAGTTTTGTATTTTTAGTAATTTTTTCTAGTTCTTCTGCTTTTTCTTTCTGCGTTGGTAAAGGAATCCATGCAAAGTATGATGATATAAATTCTCCATATTTTGTTGCATCTTCTTCTCCTACTTCAAAATGTTTGTATTTTTCCTTACTGTCTTCATTTAGATGTTTATATTTTTTTTTATTTTCCATAAAAAATGCACCTGCCTTTTTTATAGCTTGTGCATTTTTTTTTAGTTTATTCTTTTATTCCAAATAAAAATTTCACAATTCCTCTCAAAGCTTTTGGAACTTTCTTTACCACAATCGTCATTATGTATTCCCCCTCCTCTTAAGTTTTTTAACATGCCAGCCATAAGAAACCTACAATTATTACAATTGCACCGATTAAAAATAGCCATCCTGTAATTGGAAGTAATAATACCATTAATATTCCTAATCCTAATCCTATTAGACATACTCCAAATGTTTTCTTTAAAAAACCTTTCATAATTACCTCCATTTTTCTTTTGTATATTATATTACATAATTATTTTATATGTTCCTTTTTAGACGAATTTTTCGAATACTTGATTTGCTAAATCTAATCCTTTATTAGTTAATTTTATACTATCTTCAGAAATACATATTAGATTTTCTTCTAATGATTCTTGTAATTCATTTTTAAATAATATTATTGGATCTTCCTTAAATTTTTTCTTAAATTTTTCTATTGATACACCTTCAATTTTTCTTAATCCCAAAAGCATATATTCTTTTTTCATATCAGATAAATCTTGTTTTTCATGAACTATAATATTTTTTGAAATTTTATTTTCTTTTATGTTTTTTATATATTCTTCTATATTAGAAATATTAGAAAATCTAATTCCATTTATATATGAATGAGAGGCAATGCCAAATCCTCTATATTCCTTTTGTTCCCAGCAATTCATATTATGTTTTGACTCTTTTTCAAATTTTGCAAAATTTGAAATTTCATATTGTTTATATCCTTTTGATTCTAATATTTTTTTTGCATACCAGTACATATTTCTTTCTGTTTCTTCATCTGGAAGTGATAATTCTCTATTTTGTATTTTTTTCTCTAGCAATGTGTTTTCTTCTATTATTAGTGAATATATAGAAATATGACTTGGCTCTAATTTTAAAATTTCTTCTAAACTTTCTTTAATGTGTTTCATCGTTTGGTTTGGCAATCCTAACATTAAATCTATATTTATATTTTTAAATCCTAATTCAACAGCTAATTTATAATTTTCTTGAAATTCACTAAATGTATGTATTCTTCCTATTTGTTTTAAAAGTGTATCATGTGTCTCTTGTAGACCTATGCTCAATCTATTGATATTTGACTTCTTATAGATTTCTAATTTATTTTTAGTTATTGTTCCTGGATTTATTTCTATAGTTATTTCTACATTTTTATTTATGAATTCTCTTAAATTTTCTAATATTTTTTTTATGTGATTTGCCTGTATATATGAAGGTGTTCCTCCTCCTATATATATTGTTGTCACTTCATATATTTTTTTATTAATATTTTTTTTCCATATTTGTATTTCTTGCAATAACCATTCTATATATTCATCTATTAAATTTGATTTATTTGAATATGATATAAAATCACAATAATAACATTTCCTTTTACAAAATGGTATATGTATATATATTCCAATTTCTTTTTTCACATTTTCCCTCTTATTATTTGTTTATAATATTTGCTAAATCTAAAATCTTTTTTAATCTATAGTTTACTCCTGATTTTCCAATTGGATTTTTTAACATTTTTCCTATTTCTATTAAACTTGCATTTGGGTTTTTCAATCTTATTTCTGCTACTTCTTTTAATTCTTTTTCTAATTTTTCAAATTTTCCATTCTCTTTAAGCTTAATTATTGCTTCTATTTGTGCTATAGATGCATTTATAGTTTTATTTAGATTTGCTTCTTCACAATTTACTATTCTATTTATTTTATTTTTCATCTCGCGTTCTACTCTTATTTCTTCAAACTTTAATACAGCTTTATTAGCACCAATAAATGCTAAATACTTTGAAATTTCTTCTCCATCTTTTGTATAAATATGATAATTATTTTTCTTTTTTATAATTCTTAATTTTATATTGCTTTCTTGCAAGTTTTTACAAATTTTATTAGCAATTTGTTCTGTATTTAATCCAATGTCTAAATGATATGTCTTCTGTGGATTACTAATTGCTCCTGCTCCTAAAAAAATTCCTCTTGCAATTGATTTTATACTTAATTGATCTATGTCTTCTTTAAGTTCTATCCAAGTCTCTTCTGCTAATAAAAGCTCTTTTAGCTTTTTTTGTATTTCTTTTTTTTGGAAATTTATTGTGTATATTTTGTCTTGTACTTCTATGTTATATGCTAATATATTTATATTATTTAATAATTTTGAGAATCTGTTTATATTATATTCATTTTCAGTTGAAAATTTTATTTTATTTTTACTAACTACTACATTGCTACTTAATAGATATCCTATTAATTCTTTTTTTACCATTTCTTTATTAGCCAAGTTTTCAATCTTACTAAGTTCTTCTTTTACTTCTGAAGAAAAAGACATTTCTCTCCTCCTCTTGTTTCAATTTTTATTATAGGTATCAGTAATTATTTTATTTATTATATTTTCTTTATTTTTCATAATTGTTTCATAGCCAATATGATAACATTTTTTCATATCATCTGTTTGTAGTAAACTTGTATTGTCATTTTTTATTTCAATTGATAAATCTGCCTCTTTTTGAGCTTGTTTTACATCTTTTAATGAAAATATATCTACTGTTCTTAAAAGTATACTTAAAAGATTGTTAGTAGGTTCATAATGACTTACGTCAAAACTTATTGCTAGTATTTTGTTTGCTCCCATATCTCTTAAAATTTTTACTGGCAAATTATCTTTTGTTCCTCCATCAATAAAATTGTATTTTGAAAAATTACATGTAGTAAAAATTCCTGGAAATGCCATACTTGCTCTTATTGCCTTTGCGATTGGAATATCATAAATATATTCTATTTCATCATTTTTAATATCATATTTTTTTGAAATTGATATGCATTCTTTTGCCGAAATAGTATCTACCGTTGGAATTGCTAGAGGCATTTTTACATCTGATATATTTTCAATGTTTTTGTTTTTTGCTATTTTATATACTAATTGTTCAACTTTCTCTCCTGGTATTAATCCTCCTATTTTTATTTCTTTATGTCTTACATATGTCCAAAAAGCTTGCAAAATTGGCTTTTTTTCTATATTAACCAGTGTTTTATAATATTCTTCTACAATTTCAAACATCTCTTTGGTTGAATATCCCATTGCATACATTGCAGCAAATATACTCCCTGAACTTGTTCCAGATATACAATCTATTTTTATTCCAAGCTCTTCTAGTGCTTTTAATACTCCTATATGTGCTACTCCTTGCATTCCTCCACCAGCAAGTGCTAATCCTATATTCATTTATTTTTCTCCTTTTATTTTAACATTAAAAAAAGTAGCCTTTGGTGAGGCTTTGTTTCTTTCACCTTTAGCTACAATATTATGCAATACCATATTTTTTCTTGAATTGTTCTGCTCTTCCACCTGTTTTCTCCATTTTTAAGTTTCCTGTCCAATATGGATGACACTTTGAACAAACATCTACTTTTATATCTTTTTTGGTTGAACCAACTTCTAAAATATTTCCACATGCACATGTAATTGTTGTTTGGTTATATTCTGGATGTAATCCTTTTTTCATGCAAAGTCACCTCTTTCTTTATATTAACTAAATTCACTGTTTTTTATAATAACATATTTTTAACGATTTTTCAAGTATTATTATGTTTTATTTTGCTTTTCTTTGTATTCTTCTTGCATATATTTTATTGACCCTTCTAATTGAGTATTTAATGAAATTCTTTTTACTAATTTTATCATTATGTTAAATATACAAGCTACTATCAAAATAAATATACCTAATTTTTTCCAAATCTTTGCTAACATATGATTTTCTCCTTTATTTAATACATATTAATTATACTATATTTTTATAATTTGTCAATATTGTGCTAAGCATTTCAAGCAATTTTGAATCTTATGTTATAAAATATTCTGTTTATGGAAATACTATATTATATATTCTTTATTATATATTGTGAGGTTATTTTATATGAAAAAATATTTATGGATTATACTTATAATTGTAATATTAATTATAGGTGGATTATTATATTTTTATTTTAATAAATCTGATTCTTCTACTCCTTATACTGCCGAAAAGAGCAATTTAAATACAAATATCAATAATAATTCAGGTCAAAGTCAAAATTCTGTAAATAATTCAAATACATCTACAAATAATTCCAATGAAAATAAAACTTCTGAACAGCCTATTAAGACTGAAAAGATTGTTGAAAAGGAAATTGCAACTTTCTCAACCAAGATTTCTAATAAAAAAGATTCTAATAGGCAAGAAAATATTTCTATTACATGTTCAAAGTTAAATAATACTACTGTTGAACCTGGAAATACATTTTCTTTTTGCAATACTATTGGGAAGGCAACTTCTGATAAAGGATATCAAGAAGCTAATGTAATTATTCAAGGCACTGAAACAAAAGCTTTAGGTGGAGGAAATTGTCAAATTAGTTCTACTTTATATAATGCTGTTTTATCTGTTCCTGAACTAGAAGTTACTGAAAGACATCCTCATAGTGCTCCTGTACCTTATATCGAGACTGGTAAAGATGCCGCAGTTTCATATCGGTTCTCATGATTTTAAATTTAAAAATAATTCTGATTGTACAATTAAAATTATTGCAGAAAATACGCCTGATAATGTTAATATAAAATTAATAAAACTTGTTAAGGAATAATTACCTTAACAAGTTAAACCAGTTTTCATATATTTTGCATGTCATTGTTATCATGTCTATTTTTTTTACCTCTTGTTTTGCTATTAAATTAACTTCAAGTAATTTTGATTCTCCAAGTGTATATGTTACTTTTCCTAATATTTCTCCTTGTGCTATTGGAGCTAATACATTATGATTTATATTAATTGTTTGTGTAATATTTGAACCTTGACCTTTTGGTACTAATATTCCTACATCTTTTTCAAATATGATTTCAACTGTATGTGATATTCCTTTTTGTATATTTATTTCTTTTACAGTTTCACCTTGTGTTGCAAGTTTTTTGTATTCAAAATTATTAAATCCATAATCTAATAATGCTTTTGCTTCTTCAAAGCGTATTGCTGAAGTTGGTCCTTTCATTATTACTGCTATTAATGATAATCCATCTCTTGTTGCAGAAGCTGATAAGTTAAATAATGCAAGTGATGTAGATCCTGTCTTTAATCCTGTACACCCTTCATAGTTTCTGACAAGTTTATTTGTATTAACTAGTGAAGATTTTCCGTCTCGCAAACTATCCATATATATAGTTGTATATTGTGTTATTTCAGGATATTTATTTAATAATTCTTTAGACATTATAGCTATATCATAACTTGATGTTACATGCCCATCCTCATCTAAACCATGACAATTTTTAAATGTTGTATCATTCATTCCAAGCTCTTTAGCTTTTGCATTCATCATTTGGACAAATGCTTCTTCAGATCCAGCAATATGTTCTGCCATTGCTACTACACAATCGTTTGCTGAAACCACACATATTGCTTTTAACATTTCCCTAACAGTTAGTTCTTCAGATGTATCAAGCCAAATTTGTGAACCTCCCATACTTGCTGCATTAGCACTACATGGTATTTTTGTATCATAGTCTATCTTTCCTAATTTTATTTGTTCCATTATTAATAATAAACTCATTATTTTTGTCACACTAGCTGGTCTTAATTGTTCATGTACATTATACCCATATAGTATTTGACCTGTTGTTTGCTCTATTAAAATTGCTGAACCAGATTGCAAATTTAAAGTATTCCCTGTCTCTTCTCCTATATTTGCATTAACTGTACTTGTAGATTCTATGTTACTTGAACTTTCTTGAGTAATAGACCATGTGTACATATTTGTAGCTATACATATATTACATATATTTATTATATATATAATTAGCATAAAGATTAATAAAGTTTTTTTATTTTTCATTTGCTTTTCGTTCCTTTCAGTTTATTTTTGCTACTAATTGATGAATATTTTTTATGCTTTCTTTATTAATTTTATGCTTGTTTAACTTTTTTATACCTTTTTGTATTAAACTATTTGACTTTTTCTACTAATATCATGTTTAATGCATAACCATGATACTCTGTCCAAAACATTTTTTCACTTATTAATTTATAGTTTTCATTGTTGAATAATTCATTATATAAACTTTTATCTGCTTTATCTATTATCCATATTCTACTATTTAAATCTTGTAAAAAATCTGTGTTTGTTACTATTTTCATATTTTCCCCAAAAGCTTTATATGCCTCTTCAACTCCCCAGTTTTCTGAATTATAAAAATACTGTTCATTTTCTGGGAAAAATATTGCTATAGTTGAACCATGACCTGATTCTTTATATACAATATCATCTCCTTCTTCTAAATTTTCTCTTAAATATTCATATTGTTTAAAATTATTCTCTCCATAAGCTTCTTTAATTAATTTGATATTATTAGCTGTTCCTAATATAGTTATTATTATACAAATTAATAATACAATTTTATTATTTTGTTCTTTACTTAATATATAACTTATTATAAATATATAAAATCCTGTTATTACGTATAAATATCTAAAATAAAGTATAGATGTATGCAATACTATCGTCATCAATAATGCTGCCAATATTACAGATATATAAATTGCAAATGATAATTTTACTGGTAATTTATCACCTTTGTATTTTTTTATTTTTATTAATAAGTAAATATATAATGCTATGGCAAGTACAAATCCTAATTTACGGTCTAAATTTCCAGTAATTTGTGCAGCTAACAAGTCCATCAAAGTGTCTGGAAATGTAAATCCAATCCAAAATCCTTTTGATACATTTGATAATTGTCCTATAAAGTACATAAGCCATGGTATGTATGCCAATAATTGAATTACTCCAAAAATTATTATTGTTAATATATCTTTTTTTCTTTTATTTTTTATTAGATATATAAGTAAAAATATATTTATTAATCCTGCTGCCATAAGCCCATAATAATGCAAATATATACTAGATATACTTGCTAAAAAAAATATTAGCCAGTTTTTTCTAGTACTATTTTCCGGTAATCTTAATCTATATGCATATATTCCTAATACTGTTACAGTAAGTATTGACCACGAATACATCCTTATTTCATTAGCATATATTGCACATTCTGGTAAAAAAAATGTTAAAAATGAAAATATAATTCCTGCTTTTTTTCCAAAATCTTTTCTTATATGTGTATATCCTAATGTTCCTAATATTATTATTGGTATTACGGAAAATATTCTATATGCAATTATTTTTCCAGTTAAACTCGTTATTCCCCATGCACTTGCAAGTATAGATACAATTTTTAGCATCCAATAATATAATATTGGATGTACATCATGTCCACCAATATTCCATATTTCAGAAAAACTTCTTTCTACCATTCCTACAGAATATGCTTCATCAAACCATATATTTGCATGAAATGCACTTAATGATATAAAAATTGCTCCTAATATTATTATAAAAATATGTATTTTTTTAATCTGTTTTTTCATCTTTATTCTTCCTTTTTTTAACTTTTTTAAAATATATCATATTATTATTTAAAAGTAAATAGAGAAGATTTTAAAAATCTTCTCCATCTGAATTTTCATTTTCCATTTTTATTTTATAATTAATTTCTTCTTTTACATCTGTACTATCATCATCTTTTAAATTAAATTTATCACTTGTTTTTTCTTCAAAATTTTTTTCTTTAAAATCATCTCTATTTTGACTTTCTTTTGCAGTTTTTCTTATATGCTCTATAATTTTTTCTGTTTTTTCGTTTTGATTTTGTATTTTTTTGTTAAACATGCAATTAATTTTTTCCATCAAATCTGGTACATAATCTAAAAGTCTATCAACACATGATGTATGGTCTATTGGTAATAATTTTGCTACACCATTTTGTATTACTAAAAATGCTATTGGACTAATACTTGCACCAGCACCTGCTCCGTCCACCAAATGGTAATCTATATTGCACCAATTCCTCTTTTTCTTTTTTTGAATATTCATCTATTGTTTCACCTTTAAATTCACTTCCACCTGCTGCAAATCCAAACGAAACTTTTGAGATTGGAATTATTGTCATTCCATCTATACTCTCTATAGGTTCACCTATTATAGTATTTACGTCTATCATATCATGTATACTGCTCATGGCTGTAAGCATAAGACCTTCTATTGGATGGTTTTCTCTCATTTTTTTCTCTTCCTTTCAATATATTTTTATATATATAATGGATTAAATTGAATCTAATTATACAATTTATTTGCATATTTAAAATATTTTTATCTTTATATATTGGACAAATCTTAAATTTATTGCTTTTTCTTTTTATTTGATCTGGTTTTATCAATATTCCAAGTATTGTCGATATTATTCCTATTAATATAGCTGTAAGAGCTGCATCTTCTGTTCCTATTTCTAAATATAAGTCTATTTGTTTTAATTGTATTTTCAAATTTTTTATTCCTTTTATTATCTCTATTAGGTTACTACTTCTTAAATTTATTTTTTTATTGCTTAAATTTGTTAGTACTTTTCTTATTCCACCTTTTTTATTTTTTATTTTTGTTATATCTTTTTTAAATATTCTTATATTATTAAATATTATTAAGTTGATATATATTTTACTTTTAAGTTCTGAATTTTCCTTTTTTATTGTTGAAATATTCAAATTTTCTATTTGTAATTCTATTTTTGAATTTATTACTACCAGAAATATTATTGTTATTGTAATAAAAATAAAAAACAATACTAATGCCTCCTTAATAATTAATGTTTTCCATTAATTAGAAGCTTAGTATTATTTTTCCCTATTTTTACTTTTTTATTCTATATTATTATTTTTTATTGATTTTGCTACCAATATGTCTCCAAATGTATCTTCTTGATTTGTAACAACTTTGTTTCTTCTTGACATTTCTAATAATCCTGAAAATGCAGTTACTACTTCCTGTGTATTATGCTCTTTTATAGAAAATAGTTTATTAAATATAAATGTTTTCTTTCTTACTAATTCTTTAAACATGTCTTTTACTTTTGCACTTACTGTATATGTATCTATTAAAGCTATTTTTTCTATATTTCTAGCATTTTGATTTATTTTTTCTTTATTTTGCGTTATTAATTTTTTATAAATGTCTGGAATTATAGTCTTTTCACATTGTTTTTCAATATTTTGTTTAGGCAAATTAATTTCTTCTGATTTTTTAAAAATTCTATTAGAATATAGTATAAAATTATCTTTTAGCTTTGTAGTAATTTCTTTATATTTCTTATATTCTATTATCCTACGTATTAATTCTTCTTCTGTTAGTTCTTCTTCCTCATCTTCTTGCTTTGGCAATAAACTTTTTGATTTTAAATATAATAAAGTTGAAGCCATTACTAAAAATTCACTTGTTATATCTAGATTCATCTCTTCCATTTGCTTTATGTATTCAATATATTGATCTGTTATGTCACTTATTTTTATATCATTTATACTCATCTTATTCTTATCTATTAAATGGCATAATAGATCTAATGGTCCTTCAAAGTTTTCTACTTTTATAGCATATTTTTTTGTTTCAACTACTAATATATTTTGCATCTTTTATTCCTTTCAAAGCATTTTTTTAAATTTTATATCCTTTTTTGTATAAATATTGTTGCATCTCTTTATCATCCATTTTATTAGATTTTTTTTGTCTTATGGCTTTTTCTGACTTCCTTTCATATTCTTCTAATTCTTCACTATGTTCTTGGATATATTTTTCTATTTGCTCCTTTTCTATACCTTTTTGCATTAATTTATATTTTATTTCTTGTATTGACATGTTTTTTAAATTCATATACTCATTTACTTGCTTTTCTATAAAATTGTAGTCATTTATGTATCCAGCTTCTTTTAAATATTGTATGATATCTTCCAACATATTTTCTTCTATTTGATTTCTAAATTTTACTCTTATTTCATTTTCTGTCCTTTTTTTAAATATTATATATTTAAGTACTTTAGTTTTACAGGAATCAAACTCTTCTATTGCATACATTTTTAAACTTCAGTCAATTGTTATTATGACCTTTCTCCTTCCATATATAAAATTGATATGTGTTTATTTATTCATCTTCATCATCAATTTGTGGTAATTCTTCTCCTAAACTTTGTTCAAATGCCTTTGCAAAGTTATCTCTAACCTTTTTATCAACTTCTTCTAATATGTTTGGGTTTTGTGCTAAATAACGTTTTGCATTTTCTCTACCTTGACCTATTCTCTCTCCATTATAACTAAACCATGAACCACTTTTCTCTATAATATCTAAATTTACTGCCATATCTAAAATATTTCCTTCTTTTGATATTCCTTGTCCATATATTACATCAAATTCAGCTTCTCTAAATGGTGGAGCTACTTTATTTTTTATTACTTTCACTCTTACTCTATTTCCTGTAACTTCCCCATCTTGTTTAATGTTCTCTATTTTTCTTATATCCATTCTAACTGATGCATAAAATTTTAATGCTCTTCCACCTGTTGTTGTTTCTGGATTTCCAAACATTACTCCAATTTTTTCTCTTAATTGATTTATAAATATTAGCACTGTTTTTGATTTGTTTAATGCTCCAGCAAGTTTACGTAATGCTTGTGACATTAATCGTGCTTGCAATCCCATATGAGAATCACCCATATCTCCATCTATTTCAGCTTTTGGAACTAGTGCTGCTACTGAATCAACTACTATTACATCTAATGCTCCACTTCTTACTAATGCTTCTGTTATTTCCAATGCTTGCTCACCTGTATCTGGTTGTGAAACAATTAAATTATCTATGTCTACACCTAATTTTTTAGCATATATTGGATCTAAAGCATGCTCTGCATCTATAAATGCTGCCTCTCCTCCAGTTTTTTGTGCTTCAGCTATTATATGTAATGCAAGTGTTGTTTTTCCAGATGATTCTGGTCCAAAGACTTCTATTATTCTTCCTCTTGGTACTCCACCTATTCCTAATGCAATGTCTAGTCCTAATGCTCCTGTTGGTATTGCTTCAACCTCCATTGCTTTAAATTCTCCTAATTTCATAACTGATCCTTTTCCAAATTGTTTTTCTATTTGCCCCATTGCCGCTTCTAATGCTTTTTTCTTTTCTATATTTGCTTCCATATTAATTACATTCCTTTCTTTTTTTGATTTTTAAACTTTTGTTCGTATGTTTGTATTATATACCAAATTTTTGTTTTGTCAATACTTTTTTAAAATTTATTATATTTATAATATATTTTCTATAAAATTAACATTGCATCTCCAAAACTAAAAAATTTATATTTTTCTTTTATCGCTTCTTTATACGCTTTTAATATGTATTCTCTTCCAGCTAAACTAGATACTAACATTAATAATGTTGATTCAGGTAAGTGAAAATTTGTTACCAAACCATCTAAACATTTAAATTTATATCCTGGATATATAAATATTTGTGTATCTCCTTCCATAGCTTTTACTATGCCCTTTTCATTGGCAACTGTTTCTAATGTCCTACAAGAAGTTGTTCCTACTGCTATTACCCTTTTTCCTGTTGTTTTAGCCTTATTTATCTTTTCAGCATCTTCTTCTTTTATATAAAAATGTTCTGAATGCATATGATGTTCTTCTACATTTTCTACTTTTACTGGTCTAAACGTTCCTATTCCTACATGAAGTGTAACATGAGCTATCTGTATTCCTTTGTCTTCTATTTTCTTTAATAATTCATCTGTAAAATGTAACCCTGCAGTTGGAGCTGCAGCAGAACCTTCATATTTTGCATAAACTGTTTGATATCTATCTTTTTCTCTTAATTCTTCATAAATATATGGTGGTAATGGCATTAATCCTATTTGATCCAATATTTCATTGAATATTCCTTTATATTCAAAATTTACTTTTCTTGTTCCACCTTCCATTGTTTCTAGAATTTCTGCTTTTAATAGCTCTTCTGCAAAAGTTATTTTAGTACCAACATGTAATTTATTTCCAGGTCTAACGATGCATTCCCATATATCATTTTCTATTCTATTTAATAATAAAAACTCTACTTTTGCTCCTGTATCTTTTTTTCCATATAAACGTGCTGGTAATACTTTAGTATCATTTATAACTAAACAATCTCCTACGTTTAAATAATTTATTATATTTTTAAAAGTTTCGTGTTCTATAGTTTGTTTTTTTCTGTCTAAAATCATTAGTCTTGATTCGTCTCTTTTTTTTATTGGTGTTTGTGCTATAAGTTCTTTTGGCAATTCATAGTTGAAATCTGATACGTTCAATTCTTCTATTCCTTTCTTTTATTAATCTCCTAAACAAATTCCTATATCTCTTGCTGTTTTTATTAGTCTATCATCCATTTGCACTTTTCTGATATTACTTTCAGCTGTGTTTCCTGATGCTGCTCCTATTTTTTTATTTTCTCCTACAACATCTTCTAATGGTACACTGCTAAATTCTCCATTTTTATATGTGACTAAAACATTAAATTTTCCTTCTAATGCAAGTTCCATTGCTTTAGCACCATAATGTGTTGATAATACTCTATCAAACGATGTTGGAGTTCCCCCTCTTTGCACATATCCGAGTACTGTATTACGTGATGTAAATCCTGTTAGTTCTTCTATTTCATTTGCAAGTTTATCTCCTATTCCTCCTAGTCTAATATTATCTAAACCTTTTCCATCATTTAATTTTCTTTTTATTACTATTTCACCATCTCTTGGTTTTGCTCCTTCTGATACAACAATTATTGTAAAGTTTTTACCTTCTGATCTTCTTTCATTTATTTTTTCTATTATTTTATTCATATCATATGGTATTTCTGGAATTAATGCAATATCTGCTCCTCCTGCTATTGCTGATTCTAGAGCAATCCATCCAGCATATCTTCCCATTACTTCTAATACCATTACTCTATGATGTGATTCTGCAGTTGTGTGTAACCTATCTATTGCTTCTGTTGCAACAGATACAGCTGTATTATATCCAAATGTTATATCAGTATCAGCAACATCATTATCAATTGTTTTAGGAACTCCTATACAATTAACACCTTTTAATGAAAAATCTCTACTAGATTTTTGTGTTCCGTCTCCCCCTAATGTGAATAGACAATCTATTTTATTATTTTTTAAATTTTGTATACATAAGTCAGATAAGTCTTTATATTCTTCCTCTCCATTTTCATTTATTATTTTATAATTAAATACATTTGTATTATTAGATGTTCCTATTATTGTGCCTCCTAGATGTAATAACCCAGATGCATTTGTTTTTGAATCTAATTTTATTAATTTGTTTTCTAATAATCCTTTATATCCTTCTATAAATCCAAAGCACTCTACTCCATTTGTTTCTGCAGTTTTAACTATTGCCCTTATTACAGCATTTAATCCTGGTGCATCTCCTCCATTTGTTAATATTGCTACTTTTTTTATCATCTAAATTCCCTCCTAATCTTTTTGAAATCTTTAAATTTTTCCTCACTTTTACTATTATACCAATTTTTATCTTTTTTACAATGGCTTTATTAAAAATACATAAAAAAATAATTTCTGCTAATTATAATAACAGAAATTATTTAAATGTTCAACACTTTTCTATATTATACAGAATAATTATTTACTCTGATTTAACATCCATAATTTTTTGCCATAATCTAAAATGTATTCATCAATAAGACTAGATGTTCCATAATCTTTATTGTTATCCGCTAACTCTTTTATTTTTTTTGCGTTTTCTAATAATATGCCATAATCAGCTATTATCTGATTCAAAACTGTATTTCTATCTATTTTTTTATTTTCAGCTTCTTTTATTTTTGTATTATTCAAATAATCTTTTAATGTACCTAAAGGTTGAGCACCATTTATTAATATGTGTTCAGCTATTTCATCTATTTGTTTTGATATAGAATCATAATATTCCTCTAATTTTTCATGCATTATAAAAAAATCCTCACCTTTTATATTCCAATGATAGTTTTGTAATTTTCTAAAAAATACGTTTAAGTCACATAAGAACTGATTTAAATTATTATTAATTTCTTCCATGTTTTTCCTCCTTTTTGTTTTATAGATATTATTAACGTTTTTATTATTTTTATGCACCTATTTTTTTCTTTTTCATATTGTTGTATAGGGGGGTTTTTATGAAGAAAAAATTAATTTTATTTGTTTGCTTATTTTTTGTTAGTATTTTTATGTCTTTTTCTGTAAAAGTTTTTGCCTTTCCATCCTCTTCTAACATATTACTAAATGGTATTGATGTTAGTGAATGGCAAGGTAATATCGATTTTGAAGCAGTTAAAGCTTCAGGCATTGATACTGTGTACATAAAATCTAGTGAAGGAGATAATTATATAGATCCATATTTTATGTCACATTATAATAATGCTAAAAATAATGGATTTAATATTGGTTTTTATCATTTTTTAACTGCTTCATCTGTATCTGATGCAAATGCACAAGCTAAATTCTTTGCTTCTGTTATAAATGGACTTTCATGTGACTGTAAACTTGCAATGGATTTTGAGATATTTAATGATTTAAGTATACAAGAAATAAATGATATTTCACTTGAATTTTTAAGTACTGTTGAAGAATTAACTGGAAAAGAAGTTGTAATTTATAGTGATGCATATAATGCTAGAAATACTTTTAATGATGAATTAGCTTCAAGATATCCTATTTGGGTTGCAGATTATGGAGTTTCTGAACCTGAAAACGGAAATTGGTCGACTTGGGAAGGTTTCCAATATACTAATCAGGGATTAATTTCAGGTATTTCTGGATATGTAGATAGAGATTATTTTTCTTCTGACATACTTTTATCTGATAAAAGTTCTATCGACGTTCCAAATTCTACATCTCCAATTGTTAATACTGATTATGTTATTGTTAAATATGGTAATACTTTAAGTCAAATTGCTTTGGAATATAATACTTCTTATCAGTATTTGGCAAAAGTAAATAATATTTCTAATCCTAATTTGATTTATATAGGTGAAAGAATTTACATCCCTAGCATAGATAATAGCGATCTACATGATACCAGTCATATGTTATATATCGTTAAACGAGGTAATACTTTATCTCAAATCAGTAGATTATACGATGTTTCCATCGTAAGTATTGCGGATTTAAATCATATTATTAATCCTAATTTAATTTTTGCTGGGCAAATTTTAAGAATTCCTGTGATAAATTAATTTTTTGTATTTCATAATCTTATTCAATATTTTTGTAAATTTTTTAGCATATTCAATTATAATTCTGCTACTGTATAAATATATATATTCAATGTTTTTAATTGATTTTAATTATGTGTATTAAGGTTAAATTCTTGAGATTGTCAAAGTATAATATCAATACAGTAAAAAGGTGGTTTTAAAATGAATGTTCTAGACAGATTCTGGAAAAGAGATAAATTAGTTCAAAAGACTATAGAAATAGAAAGCAGTCTTTATGATAGTTTAGAATTTTTGTCAAATAACGTATACGATGCATCTATTAGTAAAATTATAAATGCATGTATAGATGAACTTGTAGAAAGTGAAAATATTAAATTATATCCTAAAACAGGTTCTGAACTATTTACTAAACATTCTATAATTTTAAGGAAGAGCTCTTTAGAAAATTTGAATAAACTAAAAAATAAATATGGCATTTCTGTTTATAAATTAATTCATATCGCCATAAAAAATATTATTAATGAATTGGATATAGATTATGAAAAAATAAGTTAGATAAAAACGAGGATTTCTATTTATGATATTCTCGTTTTTATATTCTATGTTTGATATATTGACATTTTCAAAAATATTATATAACTATTTACATAATTTTATATTAAATGTTAAATTTGACAATTCACATAAAATTTATTATAATTATATTAAGACTTTATGTCTTAATCTGAAGAAAGAAGGGAATAACAGTGAAATTAACATTATCTCAAAAAAATTGTCTTTACATTCCTGACCGTTTTCTTAAACTTATAGACTACCATTGCGGATCTGACCTCTTTGTTATGGTGATCAACGAGCGGATTGTAATCAATACGTACGTCCCACCTCTCTGTTGTAATGTAAAGATATTCGATATCCTACAAGCCAAGCGTAATAGGATTCAGCTTCCCGATGATATTTTACTAAAAGGAATCGGTGTCGGTATTGCTACCGGCAATATATCACTTTATTATGACAGCAATTTGGGAATTACCATAAGACCATTCCCCTCTTAAAGGAATTATGGGCAGGGCTACTTTGTTGAAGCCCTGCCCAATTCCTAAAATAATTAACAAATCTATTGTAAGAAAGTATTACTGCCATTACTTTCTATTTTTTATAGTTTAATAATATCTAAATCATTTGGAACATAAATATTCCCATTAAAATATAGTCTTGCTTCTTCTGTGTATAAGTTTTTTCTATTTTTTAAGTTATTGTCACTTGCATGATATAATAATAAATTTTTAATATTTAAACTATTTGCTATTTTTGATGCTGTTTTAACAGTTGAATGCATTTTTTCATATGGTTTATATATATCTGCTTCTGAATCTAAACACATTGACTCATGTAATAACCAATCTGCATTTTCTACTTCTTTTCTTAATTTCTCATCAAATGTTTCATCTCCTAGAAATACAAATGTTTTTCCATTTTCTAATATTGTTTTAAATCCAAACTGCCTATCTTTTTTTGCTTGAATGTCTAAAAATTTTACATTATAATTTAAAATCCTTCTCTCTTCTTTATCTTCTACTACATTAAAAATAATTCTATTATCAATTAAATCAGTATATTTTTTTGATAATACTTCAAAAATTATTTTTCTTACTGTATTTTCTAACTCTGGATGCATATAAATATTAAGGTTTCCATTATAATTACTATTACTAAAAAACTTTTGCGAATATCTTATAATCCAAAATAATCCTAATATATGGTCTGTATGCTTATGAGATAAAATAATATTATGTATTTTTCTGAAATCTATATTGGCATCTCTTAATTGTCTTATTATTTGTAATCCTCCACCTGTATCTACTAATATATGTTCCCCTTCATTATTTTCTAAAGTAAAACATGTATTATAGCAGTCTAACGTCATAGCATGACCTGTACCTAATATATTTAATTTTTCCATATTATCACCCTATTTATATTGATTTCTTAAATTATATGCAACATAATACTACAAAAAACTTCTTTTTTCAATATTTACAGTCAAAAAATATTGTTTATCCATTCTATAGATTTTATAATCATATATAAAGTTGTCTATAAATTTATTTATATTATCTTTTAAGACACTAAATATTTTTATACATACCACAATAAAAAAATATGACATTAAAAGATACAAAATATAAGATGCAGAATTACCTCCAATTTTGCTACTTATTTCCCTTTATATAAAAATAAATAGGATAGCAAAGTAATATTATAAATCCTATTATAGCGACTACAACACCTACTGTAAACATATCCCATTCTGGAATTAAGCACATACACATTCCTATTGCAAATACTAATCCTCCGATAGTTCCTAAAATAATTTCTAATAATGTTTCTTTCTTCATAAAATACATTCCTTCCTCTATTTGCTTATTCTTTTTTTACTTTCTTCTTGTCTTTGTTTTTCTTCTTCATTTAGTCTTTTCTTCGCTTCTTCGACTGTTTCGCCATCTTTTGTTAAATACTTATCTACAAATTTATCTTCGATTTTATTATAAGTGCCAACAACTAAATTTTCTACTTTTTATAAGCTCCTACTACTTTTTCTTCAATTTTCTTATTTGCATTTACTAATTTAGATTTTGCCATAAAATGACCTCCCTTCCTTTACAATTCTTGTTGTTTTCATATATTTATAGTATAATTTGTTATATTATAAAAAACAATCACCAAATTATATACTTTTGTTGGAATAATGGAGGAATTAATATATGAATACACCAAATAATAAAAGAAGAAAAGCATCACAGGATAAAATTGAGAAAGTTTTTATTAAATTAATACAGAAATATGAATTAAATGAGATTTCAGTTTCGGATATTTGCAAATTAGCAGAAATAAATCGTTCAACTTTTTATGCTAATTATTTAGATATTTATGATTTAGCAGATTAGGAACAACAAAAAATTTAGATTATCATATAGAATTTTTTAAGGCTGGTATGACTGCAATTATAAAGAAATGGTTATATAATGGTTGCAAAGAAAGTCCAGAAGGAAATGGTTGAAATTTTGAGTTTAGATATAAAGGAAAAAGTCTTGATCTAAAATAGAAGTATCTACTTTTTCTATTCCTTTACTTGTAGATGTTACCCGTATCTTCTTCCTATACAATAAACATTTTAAAGGTACTTTCTTTTTATTAATATCCATTTGAATATCTTTCTCTCTAACCCTGTCAAAACCTCTATGTTCATAGAATTGATAAGTACATTGATCATCTGTAAATAAGTATATTTCTTTTCCTTTTTCCCTTTTTTCTAGTTCATTTAATAGAAGTATTCCAATACCTTTTACTTTAATATCTGGATTTGCTACTAAAATTCTTATCTCTCCGTCAGGATTATTCTTGCTTTTATATTTATCTAGTATTTCCTTATTTGTTTTATCATATATTCCTACACTTTCTTTAAAAGCAGAAATCACTTGTGTTGCATTTGTTAATTCTAAATACCAAAAATATCTACCATATAAATTTAGTGCTATTTTGTTGTCTAAATACATATTAAAGTGCATTCCTTTAATAGCATAATATATAATCTTATTATAATCTTTTTTTCTTAACTCTTTTATCTGTAATTCCAAAGTTTACCTCCTAGAATTATTGTAATTTGTAGGGATGATTATTTACTTTTTTAGTCCTTGGTTATTTATATTTTTTTCAGTATTATACACATATCTATAAATTTCTCCCCATGAATTTACTTCTTTTAAATACTTATTTTCTTCTAACTTTTGTTTTTTTACATCTCTTAGATATAAAGTATTAACAAAATTATCCGATAATTTTTTACATATCAAGTAATTATCATCTATCATTAAGTCAATTTTTTCTTTTAGGCATATTTGTAATTTATCTAAAACTTTCCAATAATATTTATCAAACTTCAAATTCTCTTTTTTTAATTTTTCTTCAGCTATTTTTTGCATTTCTACATTGTCATATCCTCTTGATGAAATGATTATAAGTTTATGTTCATCTTCTTGCAATAATTTAATAACTTCTTTAGATCCGTGGCATAATGTTAACTATTTTAGATACTTGTAAAAAATATTTTTTTATAAATTTTTCACTTACATCTTTATTCCATCCGTATCTTTCTTCTAGGTTAAATTTATTTGTATTTAGAATTCCCTTGCCATTTAACTCTAGCAAATCATATAATTCTGCTCTAGTTCTTAATTCTTTTTCAAAATCAAGTAATACTCCATCTACATCAATTCCAATTTGCATTATTATTGCACCTCATTTCGTTAAATAAAAGTTATCTTTACAATTCCATAAAATCTCCCAATGTCAATTGTTGAGGTTCGCTATATTTTGTTTTTATTTTCGCAATATTTAATAACTCATCCAAATATATTATCTCATGCTTTCCTTTTTGCAGTTCAAGTAATTTTAAAAAGACTTCTGCTGTTAAAAAGCAATCAGCAAGAGCTCTATGCCTATTTTCTGGGATTCGTAATCCCAATGTGCTTGCCAAAGTATCTAATTTGTAATTTGACAATTTTGGTAAAACATGTTTGGCTAATAAAATAGTATCTATTATTGGTGTTTTAGCTATTCCTTTACATTCATCTGTATAATGAGATAAAATATTAGCTTCATATTTAGCATTTTGTGCAATAAATACATAGTCTTTTTTTGAACAAGATTTATCAATTATTCTCATTGCTCTTTTAGCATCTATACCATGCATTAAATCTTGTTCTGTTATACCTGTTTGTGAAGTATCAAAACGCGTTAAGTGTAAACCTTCTGGTGGCTTAATAAGCCAATTAATTGATGCATTATTATCTATTTTATTTTGTTTTATTCTTAATATTCCTACTTCTATTGGCTCTGGTGGTCTTCCTTTTGGAGTAATCGTTTCAAAATCTATTACTAAAAATTCTGTATCATCTATTAATTTCATTATAAAATCTAATCCTCCTCAACATCTTTTAAAAAGATTTTATTTTTAAATGCTCCCTTTCTATTTCTTTTTTTGATTCTAACTTGTTCTACTTCTTCCATACTTGTACCTCTATATTCAAGTATTGCATAAATAACTTCCATTACATCAGCCATTTCTTCAACGCTATAATCAGCTAAATATTCTTCTACTTCTTCTTTTAATTTTTTGTCTAATTCTTCTTCATATCTTTTATTGTCTAAAATTTCATATGTTACTTTGCAACCTCTATCTTCCATTATTTTTACATTGTTATCTCTAATTAATTTATTATATGTATATAGCATTAAATTTCCTCCTTTACTAATTGATTTATTTTTGAAATTATTTCGTTCACTTTATCTCTATCCATATTTTCCATTAAGGATAAAGCAACTATCTTGCTAAATAATTTATGACTATTCGGTGTTTTCATTCTATCACAACTAACTAAATTTTTACAATACTCTTGTATTACTTTCCTTTCATTCGCAGGAATTAATCCGAATGTTCCTGTACTGTTTATTACACCATTTTTATTTAATTTTTTTGCAACATCTAGACCTTTATTATGTAAAAAAATTGGTGAAAAATAATTAGAAAACTCATTATCGTAATAATTGTATATGTTTACTCCTGTTATATTTTTTATTTGTTCATATATATATTTAGTTTGATTTCTTCTAAAATTAATTTTATCTTTTAAATCTCTTAAATTATATATACCTAATAGAGCTTGCATCTCAGTTATTCTATAATTCCATCCTATTTCAGAGAATGATTTACTTGTGTCTCTTATATTAGTATAATGATTTCTCAATAATCTACATCTTTCAGCTAATTCATCATCATCGGTTAAGATAAATCCTCCTTCACCAGTTGCTAATATTTTACCATTTTTCATACTAAAGCATCCAAATTTTCCAAAAGTTCCCAAATATTTATTATTCCACATTGAGCCATGAGCTTGACAAGCATCTTCTATAATTTCTATATTATATTCCTTAGCAAAATTAAGTAATTTATCTAAATTATAACTGCATCCCCATAGATAAACAGGTATTACTGCCTTTGTTTTATTAGATACTTTTCTTTTCAAATCATCATAGTCAAAATCAATGTTATTTTCTTGGCAATCAACAAATATAGGTATAGCCCTTTGGTACAATATAGGAATAACAGACATTATAACAGCATTAGCAGGTACTAATACTTCATCTCCGTCTTTAATATTTAAAGCTGCTAATGATAAATGTATTGCAGCTGTGCCATTTGCTACAGCTATAGCATTTTTTACTGAAAAGAAATCTTTTAATTTTTCTTCAAAAATTGGTATATATTTATCTGGGTTACAAGGATTAAATTCATTTTTAATTAAATTTTCTATATTAATAATATTTTTCATAATAGCCTCCTTAATTTACAATATTTCATCAAATGCCATTAATTGCCACATATTTACACAATCCTCTGAAAAATTATAGCATTCTTGTATTTTTAACTTTTTATTAATAAATACATCTTCTAAATTTGAATCAGATAATCTTATTGATGTAGTTTCTCTAGGTATCATTTTACTAGATGGGCAAGCATGTATGCTACCATCGGGTGTAATAAAGAATAGACTATCTCCTGCAAAACAATTATTAATACAGTTATTATAATGTTTTATTGACTTCAACATTTTTTTAACATAATCTTTATTAGGTAATTTTGTTTTTGAAACATTGCTATACATTCTCTGTATTATTTTTTCTAATTTGATTGCATCATTTTCATCTAAAGTCAATTCTTTATACAATTTTTCGTCTTCGTTTAAAAATATAGGTTGAAAAATAAAATAATCAGACTTTAAATCTGTTACAAATTTATAAGTTTGTTCTAAATCTTTCAAATTCAATTTTGTTAAAACAGTATAAATTCCTACTTTTATATTTGAATTTTCTTTTAAGATTTTTATTCCTTCTACAACTCTTTCAAAGCCATCATTTGCTGGGTATTGTCTATATGTATCATTGTATTCTTTTTTATACGAGTCTAAAGAAATTGATAGTGCATCTACTTTGCTATCTATTATATCTTTATAGCATTTATCTATTAAATAACCGTTAGTACATAATACAACTTGAATATTATATTTTTTAATCTTCTTAATTATTTCTAAAGTTTTTTTGTAATTGGATAAAGGTTCTGCTCCCGCTATAAAAATTCTTTTTACATTATATTTTTCTAACCTTTTTATAAAATCAAAGATTATTGCGTCATTAATATCTGCATTATTTGCTGTATTTTTATTGTTTATAGGATTATTATCTTCTGAAAAATCCAAATAACAATACTTACAATGGAAACTGCATTTAGAGCTTAAAGCCCATAAAATTGTATTCATTTTTTATCACCTTTCATCTAAATTTTTTCCTTCTATAACATCTTGCATTCTGTGCAATATTTGATTAGAATTCTCTTTGCCTATATCTAATTTTACAAATCTTTCTGGGTGTAAATCTGCATAGATTAAGTAAAATTTATCGACTGCTTTTAATAACTTGACTTCATCCGGTTTATATTGTATTCCATCTCTCTTTTCTGCTCTACTAATGGCCAAGTCCGGATTTCCATATAGTAAAAATGTCTTTTCTGGTAATCGTCTAAAATTACCAGAAAAAGAATATATCTTTTCTGCTATTGCTAATGGATTTCCGCCATTTTTTTGTGCAATTAATATGGCCTGATATAATGCTATTGTATCTATACTTCTATCTTCTATTACTGTTTTACCTGATTCTAATGCTTTTTTTATTCTACTTTCATATTTATACATTGACCTTGACAATAATAACATTGTTTCTGTCAATGGTACACCCATGTTAAAAAATCTATCTTTTGTGTGATAAAGTGCTGAAAAAATTTTTTTATTAAGTCCTTCTTGGGCTTCATTAAAAATTTCTTTTATAAATAAGACATCATCTCTGTTTTTAATACTTTTTTCTAGCTGTTCCCTATAAAATGTTTTTCCTGTTCCACTTATTCCTTCTAAACTTAATAATCTACCATTCATTTTTTCTCCTCCTTTTACATTTCCCATGGAAATACTACCCAACCTCTTACACTTTTTCCTATGTATTCTACTTCATCCTTATAGTTAGTGTTATTACTTTTTTCCCAGTTTTCCTCATTAACTATGCAAATTGCTGTTCTTACCTCTTTAGGTTTCCATTTTTTTACCTCCTCTTTAATTTTTTTAATCGTTGCACCACTTCCTAATATATCATCAACAATTAAGACTTTTTTTTCTTTAATGTTTGAAAGATTTATATTTTTATCAACTATAGGTTTCTGTTTAATAGCATTTATTTCATCGTTTAGTGTCTCTATCGATTTAATATTTTCAATATTTCTTATATTTAATTCATGGGATAAAATAACACTGGGAATCATTCCACCTCTTACTATTGAAATTATTATTTCTGGTTTATAAGTTATTTTTATATTACTGCCTATATATTTAATTATATTTGTGATTTCTTTCCAACTTATGTAATTAATATTATTATTCATTATTCCCTCCAACATTTTTATTTTTTAAGTATTTTTCTAATCCATCAAATCTCATTTTGCAAGAAAGGCATTTTTTACAATGCTTATCCTGTCTATTCCAACAAGAGAATGTTTTATTTTCTATAAATTCTAAGTATCCCAACTTATCAGCAATTTCCCATATTTCAGCTTTATCCGATTTTATAAGAGGTGCTTCTATATTAATATTGTTTCCAATTGCTATCTTTATTGTAGTCTTTAAGTTTTCAAAAAATTCTATTGAACAATCTGGATGACTACTATTTCCGGTTAAACCACATATAACATTATTGATGCCATTAGCATTAGCATAAATTGTTGCTAAAGAAATCAAAATCAAATTTCTTCCTTCAAAATTATTACTTTTAGAAATGTCTTGTAATACACCAATGTCATATATTTTATGTTCAATCTCTAATTCTTTACAAATCTGCTTTGCACATTCTATATCTTTTTTATATTTGTTATTATATATAAATGATATTGCATGAACATTCTCTTTTCTAAATTTATTAATTGCCATTAATAAACAAGTTGTACTATCTTGTCCTCCTGATAAAATAACTAATGCTTTATCCATATTTTCCTCCTGAATTTAAAAAATATTGTATTTAATATTATTGTCGTATACATCTTCATCTTCTATTCGTTTAACCTTACTAATTACTTTATATGTAATCGGTGTGGCAATAATTTCTATTAATATTTTAAATATAGCTTGGTTTATTATCATATTTATTAGTACTTCGTTTGGAATTTGTCCCCAAAAAGCAATTGTAATAAAGATTATAGTATCTATTGCCTCTCCAAATATTGTCGAAGTTATAGTCCTTAATGCTAAAAATTTCCCTTTTGTTGCTACCTTTAATTTTGATAGTATAATTGAGTTCAAGAAGTTTCCAAATAAAAATCCAGCTAATGAAGCTACTAAATTTCTTGGTGTTGTACCTAAGACTATGTTATATTCATCTGAATTTTCAAAAGTAGCTGGATATGGTAGTTTTAATATTAACATAAATATTAACACCATTATTAAATTACATATAAAACTTAACCAGATTATTTTTTTGTTTTTATTAAAACCATAGACTTCTGTAAATATATCACTTAAAATATATGTAAATGGAAATACGATTACTGCACCTGTTAAAGAAATATTACATATAGATATTAATCTTCCTGCTAAAATATTAGAAATCAAAATTAAAGTAATATATAAACTTGTAAATATTAAAAATATTTTTGATATATTATGTTTTTTCATATAACCTCCATATAGTTTTTAATAAAATTATTTTATTTGACCATATAAAAAAGAAGAAACAAGTATAAATACTTTTCCTTCTTTAGTGATTTTTTTAAAATTATACATTATTTCCAATATTTTTCAAGTACTTTTGCGTTTTTTTACATATTAGTCATGTAGGTTAGTCAATCATATGTCACACTTTTTTGAAAAATATATACTTTGAGCA
>CAMMHE010000003.1 GCA_946496575.1 uncultured Clostridium sp.
TAATTTTTCTTGGTCTTCTGGATTTGTTACAATTTCGTCTACTGTGTAAACTAATTTGTTTCCTTCCGCATCATATTTCTTTAAGTTTTCAAATGTATATGTCCAATTATTTTCAGCTGTTACTTCTTGTGATGCTACTACTTCTTCTCCTAATTTTACTTGTAATGTTATGCTTGAAATTGCATAATCTTCTGCTGCTTCACTTTCTGTGTTTGCCCATACTTTGTTTGCTGTTATTTCTGTTGTGTCATCTTGAACTTTTTCTGGGTTAAATGTGTTTGTTATTACTATTGTTCCATTTTCTGTTGTTGTTATATTTTTGTCATATACTGCTAATTTGTCTGCATCTTCTGCATTTGTTACAATTTCATCTACTGTATATACTAAATCATTACCATCTTTATCATATTTTTCTAGATGAGTAAATGTATATTCCCAATTTCCTGATATTCCCTCTGTTTTGTCTTCTTTTTCTGCTATAACTTTTTCTGCAATTACTTTTCCATTTAGTTTTAATTGTAAAGTTATACTTTCAATTTTGTTATCCTGTGCTGCATCACTTTCTATATTTGACCATTGTTTTTTAGCTTGAATATCTATGTATACTTTTTTTGCATAATCCTCTGTAGGGTTAATTTCTTCTCCATCTTTTTTAGCCATATTATTAACTATTACTTTTGTCTCTTCTTCAAATGAATTTACAACAACTCTAAACACTACAGTTGCTATTCCATTAATGCCATCTTTTGCTGAATCTACCGTTACATCTATTCCATCTATTAATTCTGCTATTTCATATGTAGATTGACCATTTTTATCTATTACTGTAACTTTACTATCTTTAACTAATGTTGTTCCTTCTGGTACATTATCACTTATTTTTACTGTTCCTTCTCCTTCTCCAACATTTGTTAATGTGATTGTATATTCAATTATGTCTTGTTCATGTAATATGTTTTCTGTAATATCATGTTCATGTGGTTTTTCTTCATTATATATTACTTCACTGGTTTTTTCAGCTGTAATATTTGCAACTTTTGTTTCTGGTGATGGAATTTCTTCCTCTGTTGTTCCATCAGTTACCAATGCTACATTTTTTACTACAGTAGTATCTTTTTCTTCTATTTTTTCTACAACTTTAACATAAACTACTAATGAAACTTGACTTCCAGCTTCTACTTCAATATTTTTCCATGTAATACTTGTTACTTCACTTGTGTTTTCGTATTCACTTGGTTCTGTTGATAAATTGTAATCTGTTGCTGTTATAAATTCTGTTCCGTCTGGAATAACATCTCTTACAGTTGCTAATCCATCTACTTTTTCATTTGTATTTGTTAATGTAATCGTGTATTTTAGTATCTCGCCTACTTTAACACTTTCTGGGTTTTCAATTACTCCATTAGCTGTAATTTTTGCTACTGTTTTTTGTGCAGAGATATCTGCTCTATTTAGTGATATCTCACCATCTATTAAAGTTTTAAATTTTGTTGGTTTCCATGATACTTTATAATTTTCTTCAATTACTCTTTCAGGAATTACCTCTGTTTTTTCTACTACAAATTCTTCAGTTTGTGTATTTTCTCCATTATTTACATTTCCGATATTATTGTTATTATTATTGCCAGTATTTTGATTTTCTTGATTATTAGTATTTGTTTGGTTTTGATTATTATTTTCGCCTATTTCTTGATTTTCAATTGTTTCATCATTTTCATCTTCAGATGTCTCGTTTTCAGGCATCTCAATTTCAGATATTTCATTTTCAGATTGGCTATCTGAATTATTATTAGTATTATTTTCATTACCCGTAGATATTGTATTATTTCCAACAGCTTCTGCATCATTGTTGCCTTTTATGAACATACCAATACCTACACTAGCTAAAATAATTAAAACTAATGCGAAAATTGCAATTATAATAGTCTTTTTACTCTTATAATTTATCTTGGTTTTCATTTTTTGCCCCCTATTTTTAATCTATTTTTATATTTCTCTAGCTTTTGTTATCAATCTATTACTTCGTCCATTTGTACAAGTAATTAATGTTACTTCTCTAGTACCCTCTTCCACAATATTTGTACATGTAACATCATTTGGATCTATTACATAAATATCAAATATTTCATATTCAACTGTCTCTCCAAATAAACTTGTTAATTTTATGATATCTCCCTTTTTTAATTTTTTTACCTTTCCAAACATTGTTCCATCTAGATTATTATGGCCTGCTATTGTATAATTTCCTATTTCGTTTATATTACTTCCAAAAAATTTAGTAACAGAAACTTTCATAGTTTTATCAGTTGTTTTATCTATAATTGGATATTTTAAACCTATTGATGGTATTTCTATTATGCCTTCTATTTTATACCCTTCAATTGTTGTTTCTAATAGTTGTTGTTTTGCCTCTTCTGAATTTTCTTGTTGTAATTTTTCTACTACATTTACTACTTCAGCTGTAACATTCATTGCTTTTTTATTTTGATTTATTCTAATAATTATTATTGATATAATTACTATTACTGTTAAAATTAATATTAATATTATAAAATCTAAAATTTTTGCCTTTTTCATAGTTTGCCTCTATATTAATCCTTTTTGCTATTTAGTTTTTTCTTTATTATTACTAATGCAACTATTGCAACTACTAATACTATTAAAGCTATTATTAATGTAATTATTGTATCGTATGTTATAGGTAACTTTGTAGTTTCATATACCTTTACAGTTTTTTCTGGTTCTACTACAATATTTTGTTCATCATCACATATTAAAATTTGAACATCATTTACATTATTTGTATTATCTTTAATCCATACAAGATATATATCACCTTTTTTTGATTCCTGTGGCTGTATAATTTCTTTATCATCATTTACATCTGTCCAATTTGATATGCTATTAAACATTGAATTATATGAATCTATAAAATTTCTTGCTAAAGTTACTTTTTCATAGTTTGTTGTTTCATTACTATCTATTATTTTATTTGCTAAATTTATAAAATTAGCTGTTTGATCTGTTGATACTTTTTGCATATAATAAGAAAAGTTGTTACCTTGTTCAGTAATCTTAATTTTGCCTTGTGAATGTGTAATTTTTACTCCATTTATTTCTTGATTTGTATATTCATTTCCTGTTGTGTCAACAGATATTCTTTTTGTTGTTGTATTTATAAATTCAATTTCTTCTTCTGTAACTGCTTGTTTTAAATCAATTTCATACATTTTCAATTCTTCTTTATTGTTTTTTAAGAACATATATGTTTTTTCATTTATAATGCTTTCTGCTATATCCTTTGTAATATATGCTACATTAAGTTCATTTGAATCTAGACCTGATGCTAAAAATGTTAAATCATCTTCATCTACTTCTATGCTATCGCTAAAAGCAAATAAAAAATCAGTGTCTAATTCTTTTTCTACATAGATTATGTATGAATCATCACTGGTCTTTAGTAAACTTATATTATCTTCGTCTTTTGCATAAACAACCATATTTAAAATGGCTAAAAATGAAATTACTAGTAAGACTACTGAAAATAGCCTGTAAAGTTGTTGTTTCATAACTACCTCCCTCTTATATTAGTGCTTATATTTTATGTTAAACACGCTGATATTATATATCATTTATTACCTTTTGTAAATATTTTTTGACTAATTTTTACATTTTTTGTTCTTATATTTATATATATTTTTTCTTTTAAATTTTATGAAGTATTTCATTTTTAATTACTATTTTATTCTATAAATTTAATATTTCAGATAATAAAAAATAAAGTATACCCAATTTTAATATTTGAGCATACTTTATAATTTTATTTTCTAGATTTTGCTTCTAATATATCTAAATTATCTAATGCTTTTCCTGTACCTAAAGCTACACATGAAACGGTATCTTGAGCAATCATAACATTTATTCCTGTTTTTTCTTGAAGTAATTTATCTAACCCATCTACTAAACATCCTCCACCTGTCATATAAATTCCTCTATCACTTATATCAGCTGCAAGTTCTGGTGGAGTCTTTTCTAGCACACTATGAACTGCATCTATTATCTGCATTGCTGGTTCTATTAATGCTTCTAACATTTCACTTGAATGCACTGTTATGGTTTTTGGCAATCCGGTTATTAGATCTCTTCCTCTTACATCCATCTCCATATCTTGAATTTTTGGAAATACACATCCTATATTTATTTTTAGATCTTCAGCTGTTCTTTCTCCTATTGCCACATTATATTTTTTCTTTATATATTTTACAATTGCTTCATCAAATTTGTCTCCTGCTACTTTTAAAGAACTACTTACTACTGATCCACCTAAAGATATTACTGCTATATCTGTTGTCCCACCACCAATATCCACAACCATATTTCCACATGGTTTTGATATATCAATTCCTGCTCCAATAGCTGCTGCTATTGGTTCTTCTATTAAATATACTCTTCTTGCTCCTGCATTTGATGCTGCATCTATTACTGCTTTTTTCTCTACTTCAGTTACTATCGATGGAATACAAATCATAACTCTTGGCGAAAATAATGTTTTTCCTCCTACTTTTGATATAAAATACTTTAACATTCTTTCAGTTACTGTATAATCAGATATAACTCCATCTCTTAATGGTCTTGTTGCAATAATATTTCCTGGTGTTCTTCCAAGCATTCTTCTTGCTTCTCCTCCAACAGCTAACACATCTTTGGAATTAGTATCAACAGCTACAACTGATGGTTCTCTTAATACTATGCCCTTTCCTTTTACATAGGCTATAACTGTTGCAGTTCCTAAATCAATTCCGATATCTTGCCCTAAACCAAATTTAAACATATAAAAACCTCCATCCGAGCAATTTAATATTTGAAATGTTACTTTTTTGTTACATTTTTGTTGCAATTATATTACATTTATATAAAAATGGCAATAATTTTTTAATATTTTAATTAATAACTCCTAATATTACTTTTTCACTTTCTGCTTTTTCTTCCCTTATCTTAAAAATTTTTAATAAGTTTTGTATACTTTCTTCTATCTCTTCTTTTTTATTTATGTGTACATATGCTAATATATCTCCTTGTTTTACATATTCTGATACTTTTTTTGCTATTTCTATTCCTACAGTTTTATCTATTATATCATCCTTTTTTATTCTTCCTGCTCCTAAACTACATGCCAATTTTCCGACTCCTTCTGCATTTATCTCATATATGTATCCTTCTTGTTTTGCATATACTGGTACTATATATTTTGCTTTTTCAAACTTTTCTGTATTTTCAATATACGAAATATCTCCATTTTGATATTTTACCATTTCAATAAACTTATTATAAGCTTTTCCATTTTTAATATTTTCAATCATTTTTTCTTTATTTTCTTCAATATTTTTCCCTTTACCTGCCAATTTTATCATGTAACTTCCTAATTCTAAAATAACTTTTTTTAAATCTTCTGGCATTTCTCCTTTTAAGGCTCTTATTGCCTCTTTTATTTCTATTATATTTCCTACTGCATTACCTAAAGGCTGGTTCATATTTGTTAATATACATATTGTTTCTAAATTTGAAAGTTTTCCAATTTCTATCATTTCTTCTGAAAGCTTTTTGGCATCTTCAATTGATTTCATAAAAGCTCCATTACCTACTGTAACATCTAAAACTAATTTATTGGCTCCACTGGCTATTTTTTTACTCATAATGCTTGATGCTATTAATGGAATACAATCTACACATGATATTGTATCTCTTAATGCATATATCTTTTTATCTGCAGGTGCTAAATTCATTGTTTGTCCTATCATACTTATTCCTATATTTTCTACATTTTGAATAAATTCTTTTATTGGTATATTGGTTTTATATCCTGGAATTGATTCTAATTTATCTACTGTCCCACCTGTATGACCTAATCCTCTTCCAGACATTTTTGCTACAGGAATACCAAGTGAAGCAATTATTGGCAACAATATTATAGATACTTTGTCCCCAACACCACCTGTACTATGTTTATCTACAACATTTTGTCCAAATTTGGACAAATCTAATATATCTCCTGATGTTGACATTGATATACTTAAATTTGTTGTTTCATTTTTTGTCATTCCATTAATATATATAGCCATTATTAATGCTGCTGCTTGATAATCTGTTATTTCTCCATTCGTATATTTTCTTACAAAATAATCTATTTCGTCTTTACTTAACTCTTTCTTATCTCTTTTTTTTGCTATTATATCTAATATATTCATAATTTTTCTCCATTAAACTATAATATGGTTTTTATCCATGTTTATTATATGAAATGTGTTGTAAAACTTTTTCTATGTATTGGGCATAATCCGTATTCTTTAATTGCTGCAATATGTTTTGCTGTTCCATAACCTTTATGTACTTCAAATCCATACTGTGGATAAATTTCTGCCCATTGTCTCATGATTCTATCTCTTGTTACTTTTGCTATTATTGAAGCTGCTGATATAGAATATGCTTTTGCATCTCCTTTTATTATAGATTCATATGGAATTCCAAGTGTATTAATATGTTGTAATGCATCTACTAATATTATATTAGGCTTTATTTTTAATTTTTGTAAACTTACTGTTAAACCTTTTTTGGTTGCATTTAAAATATTTATATTGTCAATTTCGTCTTGTCCAATTATTGCTACACCATAACTTATTGCTTCTTTTATTATTTTATCATATAATATTTCTCTTTTTTTCTCTGAAATTTTTTTTGAATCATTTACGCCCTCAATTGTTGAATTTTCTGGCATTATTACAGATGCAACAACAACGGGACCAGCTAATGGTCCCCTACCCGCTTCATCTATTCCACAAATATATTCGAATCCTTTTTTATGTAATTCCATTTCATGTTTTTTTAGTTCTATTAGTCTTTGTAGTTCTTTTTCTTTCATTTTAGTATATCTCCTAGCACATTTAAAATTCTATGTTATTTATATCAGATAATTTATAATATGTTGTTCCATCATATTTATATCCTTTTGTAAACACTACTTCTGCATCTTCAAAATTATATTTTACAATATAGTAGCTGTCTTGTGGTACTTCGATATTTATCCCCATTTCTGTTAAATCTTCTTGAGAAATATAGTAAAAGTCTGTCATATCATCTATACCAGCATTTTTAGCAGCTTCTTGGATGTTATTGTCACAATTTTCTAAAGCTATTCCTTTTAACTTTTCTTGCTTTATAGTATCAATTTTTGTTTTATCTTCTTCTTTTGTTTCATCTAAATTTGCTGTTTCGAAATTAACTTCTTCTGCATAAGTTTTAGTTTTTGCTTGTATTAATAACATATTAGTTCTTAAGTCTTGTAATTTGGCTTGTTTTATTACATCTTTACTAACTGTTACTGTTATACTAGATATTATTATTAGAACTACTATTGTTATAACTAATGAAACTAATGTTATTCCATAATTTTTTTTCATTTTATTTTTCCTTCCTTTTAGTCTTTAATTTCTTTTGCTAATTTTCCTATTGCTTTGGTTTCAATTCTAGATACATAAGAACATCATTATGATCAACAAATTTAAAAATTTATTATCTGAAAACTGCTTCTAATCCACAATTTTGGCTTTTGTCAGAAAAAATTATATCATTTTTTCTTTTTAATGTAACATTTATTGTTGCAGAAATACTTTCAAAAATATCTTTTTCCATTTTTCCCTTAACTGGTGCTGAAAGTTTAAGACCTTTATCAAAATTAGAATTTAAGTTTAAATATAAATCACCTTTTTTTAGGGTTATATTCATAAATTCATTATTAATGTCATATTCCAATAAATTCACATTATTATAGGTTGTAAATCTAAATTCTATATCATCAACAATAAGTACACAAATAATACCTCTAAAATTAAGTAATTTAAATGGTATATCAGCTATTGAAAACATAAAACTTGCATTCTGATTACTAAAATTATTGCCTTGACACCATATATACGATTTTGGAAAAGAAACACCCCAATCTTTTTCTATATATCCGGAATTGTCAATAAAATTTATTTTTTTATTATTAATGTTTATCTCACCATTTGTTTTATTTGACATGCTAAGTATAGCATGATTACATTCCATAAATGGAATATATGAAAAAGGCCCCATAATATTAGGAGCAAAAGCATTTGTAGTAATGTTTTTAAGATTAGAATATTGAATGTCTCCAAAAATATTTAACTTTTGTGAATCATCATTTATGTCTATATGGATTCTACTTTTTGAAAAAAAATTATTTTTGATTTTAATGTAAAATGGTGTAAAGTTAAATTTAAAGTCCCCTATATTATAATTCACAAAGTATGAAGAATCATTTGTAATTATTTGTATAAATGCTTTTTGCTCTTTATTGTTTATATTTATTCCTGGTATAAACGAAATACCTTTTTCATTATTAGTATTTTTAAAATACCAACCTTCAAAATAGTTTTTACCTGAATTTAAATAATTTTCCCCTTGAAATAAATCAGGATTTTTTATTAAGAAATATTTATTCATATATATATTTTTTGCTATAAATGCAATTTTATTCAAATGATTTCGTCAAATTATTTATTTTTTTCTTTATTTCTTTTATCTTGAATTATTTCCATTTCTTTTTCAGTAATTAATGTTACATTGTTCTCTTTTGCCCATGCTACGCAACCTTTTAATACTGTATTTAAAAATACTCTAGGGACTTTTATTAATTTACTACATGCTTCATCTGTAAATTTGATATTTGGATCTATTCTTGATGCTGCGTATTTTACAGTATCTAAACTTATCCCCTTACTTTCTGGTATTGGTTCTGCAATAGGCCTTTTAAACCTAGTATACCAAAAATTTTTATTATCTCTATATCCATAATCAACTGGTACCCTTGGAAAACTTCTACTATTTACTCCATTAATAATACAATCATAATATTTACTTTTTATTAATATATGATCTATTTTTAATATAAAATGTGCTCCATTTTTGCTAGTTATTCCATTAAATTGATGATAAGGTGGCATATATTCTTCTTGTACTATATCATTTTGTGCATTGTCTAACTCTTTTACCCATGTACATTCAAATACTTGGAAAGCTTCTTGTATTATTTTAGGATATTTTTCATCAGGGTTTTCTCTTGCTCTTTTTCCATCTACTAAATTAAATATGCAATCTTTCATTTTTTCTTCAGTTGTTTCTCCTGGATATCCAAGTCTTACTGCCTCTTTAAAGTATCTTCTACTATCTGTAATAAAATTTATGCTACATTTTCCTGTTCTTAATATATTTTTAGCTGTATTAGAACTATTTCTACAACATAATAACATTGCATAATAATCTTTTCCAGCAATATAATATGGAAAACACAGAGAATAAGAACCTATATTGGTTTGTCCACTTTCACTTAATGTTGCTATTTCTGTTGTAGGCATTGGGAAAAAACTAGATGTTTGATAGAAATTATCTACAATTCTTAAATCTTTAAAACCATTTAATTCCTCAATTTCTTTATTTTTTTCTATCATTTGTATTCCTTTCATAAATTATATATTAAATTATAATACATTTATAACATAAATTTATTTAATTATCAACAATACTATATTTAAAAATTAATAAAAATTTAATATTTTCTTAATTTTTTTCATGTATAATATAAACAAATTCTATATGGAGGATTTTATATGAAAAGAAGGAAAAAAATAAGTGTAAAGAAAATATTTTTTTTAATTATTATATTTACTATAATATATTTTATATATAATAAATCATTAGATAATAAATATATTAGTGGTACAGGTGGAACCAATTTAGAAAGTAACATTGAATATGAAACTATAAAATTAGATAATAATGAAAAATATTCTGGTATTGGCCAGCAAAAAGTTAAAAATAAAGACGGTTATTTTACCACTTTTACAATTGCTGGTGGTAATAAAAGAACTTTTAAAGAATACAAACAAAATGGTAATTCTTCATGGAGTAATAAAGGTTATTGGGGTGGAACTATGGAAGAAAACGGATGTGGTATTACTGCAATTGCAACTATATTAAGTGGCTACAATAAAGATTACACTCCTGAAGATCTTAGAGAAAAATATTATCCTGTTTTAAATAGTGATTCAATATCAACTGAACTTTATTCTACTTTTGGAATTAAAAATTCAGATTTTTATTATGATGATCCACATTTATCTAATTCATATATTATAGAACATCTAAAAACTAATAGACCTATCCTTATATGTGTTTGGAACAAACCTACTATTAATCGTTGGACTACTGCATCACATTATATGGTTTTGTTAGCTACAGATAATAATGAAATGGTATATGTTTCTAACCCAAATGGTTTAGAAGACAATAGTAAAAGCTCTGGTTGGTATAATATAAATGAGGTTACCAAATATATTGCTAAAGCATTATATATTGAAAGTTATTAATTAATAAAAAAATTAAATCTTAAAATCAATTTATTAGCATATAGTTATTTTATAAGAGGATTTTAAAATGAAAGAAGATTTAATTTGTATATATGATGATACTAAAGAAGATTTTGAACAATTGTTAATTAATATATATTCTGACTTTATTGAGAATAGTTTAAGAAATTATGAATAATATAAATATTTCTAATCCTCAAAATTATAAAGTTGGAATATATATTAGATTGTCTAAAGAAGATGACAAGCTCGGTGAATCAGAAAGCGTTTCTAATCAACGCTCTATGCTTGTTCGCTTTGCCGAAAGTAATCATCTTTATATTGTATCTGAATATGTTGATGATGGAATAAGTGGTACTACTTTTGATAGACCTTCTTTTAAAAAAATGATAAATGATATTGAAAATAAAAAAATTAATATGGTTATTACAAAGGACTTATCCAGACTTGGCCGTGATTATATTTGTACTGGTCATTATTTAGAAAAATACTTTCCAGAAAAACGTGTAAGATATATATCTTTGTTAGATGGAATTGATACTGGAATTGATAGCACTTCAAATGATATAACTCCCTTTAAATCTGTTTTAAATGATATGTATGCAAAAGATATTTCAAATAAGATTAAAAGTGTAAAACATAATAAACAAGATTTAGGTCTATTTATCGGTGGAAAAGCTCCATTTGGCTACAAATTAGATAAATGTTTTCCTAATAAATTATTTATAGATGAAGAGGCAAGACATATAGTTGAAAGAATTTTTAAAGAAGCTATACAAGGTAAATCTTGTAGAAATATAGCTATAAGTTTAAATTCTGATTCAGTTCCTACACCATCTCAATATGCAATAGCACATGGCACTAAAATAACAAATATAAGCTCTCATTGGTCTTCATCTAGAATAAGAGAAATTCTTTTAAATGAAGTATATATTGGAAATATGGTTCAAGGTAGAATGAAAAAAATAAATTATAAATCTAAAAAGAATATTAGGTTACCAAAAGATCAATGGAAGATAATTATAGGTACACATGATCCTATTATTGATAAATCAACGTTTTTTAAAGCTAAAGAAATGATTGAAATAAGAAAACAGACTAGAGTAAAAAGACATGATTACTTATTAAAAGGTTTTGTGTATTGTCATGAGTGTGGTAAAAAATTAGGTTGTTCTCCTCGAAAACTTGCTACAGGTAATGTTTACTATTTTAGATGTAACACATATGCATCTTATGCTCAACTAGGCTATTGCACTCCTCATTCAATTAGAATGGATTATGTAGAAAAAGTTGTAATAGATAAATTAAAAACAATATTACTAAATTTCAGCAATAAAAATGAAATGATTCGTATTGCTAAACAAAAATTAGATGAACTAGAAAACAATAAATTATATATAGATGATCTTGAAAATTGTAAGAAAAAACTTTCAAAATTAGTTTTAGATATTGATAATATTTATAATGACAAATTAAATTATGTGATTTCTCAAGATGATTTTACTAGAATTTATGAGAAAAAAAAATTAGAAAAAGTACAAATTCAAAATAGAATTCTTATGCTAGAATCTTATATAAATAATGATAGTGAAAATAAAGATGAACTTGTAAATAAACTAATAGATAAATTTAATTTAGATTTTCCAACTAATCGAAAAATTTTAAGTGATTTAATCTATAAAATTGAGATAGATAAAAATAAAAAAGTGTATATTTATTTCAAATTCAAATCACATGGAAAAATAATAGTTTAAAATAAATTGTGTAAGTTAAGAATATAAAACTAAACTTATGCATTTTATTTTTTATTGAAAAAGTTATTAATTTAGTAATAATAATGTTGCTATACATAGGAACGTGAAATTCCTATCATTTGTGCTATTTCATTTTGTGTTTTAGGTTTTTTCCCATTTAATCCAAATCGTAATTCAATTATCATCTTTTCCCTATCTTTTAATACTGTTTTTACTTTTTCATATAATTTTTTCACTTTCATTTTTAAGTCTATTATCTCTTCTACACTTTTTTCATTTGTTTCTAAAACTTCTTGAAGAGTTACAATATTATCATCTTTATCTTTTCCTATAGGTTCATTTAATGCAACTTCTGCTCCTAGTTTTTTAGTTGCTCTTAAATGCATTAATATTTCATTGTCTATACACCTTGATACATATGTAGAAAGTCTTGAACCTTTATCTACATCAAAACTATTTATTCCTTTTATTAAACCTATTGTTCCTATTGAAATGAGATCATCTTGTTCAACATTTGAGGTACTATATTTTTTTGCCACATGTGCAACTAATCTTAAATTTCTTTCGATTAAAAGATTTCTTGCATCATCATCTCCTTGCTTTAGTTTTTCTAAACACTGTTTTTCCTCTTCTGCACTTAATGGTTCAGGAAATAAATTGCTTCCTGAAATATACCCTACCATAAATACTGCAGAACTAAGGAAACTCCAAAATCCTGCTATGCTTAATGATGATAACATAAATGCACCTCCATTTTACCCTATACACTGATTATATGTTTCTAAAAAATAAAAGTGCATGACCAAATTAAAAAGAAACAATTTCAGAATTGTTCCTTTTTAATTTGGTTTACTTTATTTATTAAGCATACATGTAATAATATTACAACTATCATTGAAGACGAATTAAAAAATACATATCCTGATAAAAGTGATAATACATATGCAAACCCACTTCCTAAAAATAGCATTGTGCATTCAACATCTAGTTTTTTTAAATTTTTAATAATTAGTACAAATGAATATATATATATTATTAAAAATGGTACTACATAAAGAGTAAATCCAATTATTCCAAAATTTAATAAAAATGACATTAACTCCATTTCTAATACTAATTCTCTAAAATTATTCAGATATCCATTTCCAAATAAAATCAAGAATATATTATGTTGATTTTTGACTAAAAGTAGATTATATATTATTTGATGAAATCTTTGATCATTGCTTTTTAAATTATATTTATTTGCAATATCATATAATTCTAAAAATGATTTTTCTTCTTCTTTACTTAAATATCCATCTTCAATAGTTTGAGATACAATTGCTTGTCTGATTGCTAATACATCACCTGTCAAATGTGCAACTTCTTGTTGTGTTTGATCATAACTTTTCTGGCTCTCTTCCTCCATATGTTTTCTTCTTAACAAAGTGTTAGAACCGATAGCTATTATAATAATTAATATAAGTATTAATGAACTTACACCAATTAGTATTATTTTTTTATTTATCTTCTTGTTTTTTGTTATACTAAATATTATTTCTAAAATTATATATAATGCTACTGTTAAAATGAAACCATATAATCCTACTCTTGTTCCTATTTGTGTCATAAGATATATACCTACCAAAATGATAACTGATATATATTTTATCTTATTTTTAGTTGTTTTTAACTTTTTTATCATTGGCAATATTATAAACATTGATAATACTAATATGGCACTTAAACTATTTCCTGATTCAAACCATCCTTTATATCCCATTTTTTCAACTTGATAAGTAAATGAAGATGTTCCTGTTGCAATTGCTATAAATATTGATATTATGTAAATTGAGACTGATATAAATAAACTTTTCTTGATTAATGATGTATCGTTTCTACTAAATATATACATATATAAAAATAGATTTAATATCATAAATGTGTAGTTTATTATATATTGTGCTTCATGGATTATACTTCCATATGAACATCCTGTACGTATTTTCTGATATATGTATAAATGTATTAATGAGTATATTCCATATATTGTTGTTATTGCAATTATTTTATATCTTTTTTTATCTTTTATTAATATGACTAATACTACAATTATTGAAATTATTGGTCTTAAAAATGTAGATGGGGAAATTTTAGTTATAAATATATTTCTAAATATGAAGCTTATCATATCCAATATTGGGCATAGAACTATAAGCATACATAATAATTTATCTAGTTTTATATTTTTATTTTCTTCCATATAATCTCTTTACTTATCTTATATTTCATAAAATTTATAACATTTCAAAAATTCTGCAAAATATTTTAAAATTAGATTTATTTACAACTTTTAGATAAGTATTTTTTACTCCTTTTTCTCTTCTTAATATTTTATTTTTTTTCCATTCAGGAAAATTTTTGTTTAGTTCTTCCCATGTTCTTTTTTCTAATTTTCTTCTTACTTCTCTATCCTTTACTTTTACTATTCTAAGTAATGAACTACATAATAAAAATCTAGCATAAGTGTATTCAATTTCAGCTTTATATTCTATAAAAAGCTCTTTTTCTTTATAGAATTTAAATATATTATCCCAAATTTGAAATATTTCTTTTACTTTTTCATTTTGAGTATTTGCTATTGAGTTATTTCTTTGTATATAATGTATCATTGGTATTTTGACAAAACTAATTTTGTTTAAGTTTGGTAATAACTTATAAAAAAATTCTGTATCCTCATATCTTAATCCTTTTGGAAATTTTATTTTTGTTTTTTCTAAAATTTCCCTTTTTATTAATTTATTCCATGCTACTACTCTAGCATATAAGAATGCTTCTTTCTTACCTTGATATATTTTTCCAATATCTACTTTTTGTTTATTTGGATATTCCCAAATAAAATCACATTCTACCATATCACTGTTTTCTTCTTCTGCCTTTTTATACATTTCTTCAAACATATTTGTTTCTACATAATCATCAGAATCTATAAATCCTATATATTTTCCATGTGCATGCGAAATTCCAAAGTTTCGTGCATCTGAAAGTCCTCCATTTTGTTTGTCAAAACATCTTAATTTTTCAGGATACATTTCCTGAATTTTATTTATCTTTTGCCTAGTATTATCTGTTGAACCATCATTTACAACTATTATTTCTATTTCCTGAAGAGTTTGGTTTACTAGTGTGTATAAGCATTTTTCTATGTAATTTTCTACATTATATGCTGGAACTATAACACTTACTTTTATCATTTACTATTCCTTTCATCTTAATTTTAAATATAATGGTATATTTATCTGTAATATTATTCTTTTTAGCAATTGTTTTATATTTCTTGGCTTGATATTTTTATACATCTTTCTGTTTCGTATTTCTTTAATAAATTTTTTTCTATCTGTTTTTTTTAGGTCATTTATTCTTAACAATATAGAATTTGTATAAAATATTTTTATATCTTCTTTAACTCTTTCATTTATACTATAATTTTTTGTTTTATCTAACATGTTATCATAATGTATTAATGTATCATATACTTTTTTTAAAGTTTTATTATAATCTATATTTCGTGTTATGCTATTACTACTTTGTACATAATGATATCCTTGTATATCAGTAGAAATAAATGTTTTGGCTTTTATTATTATAAGCGGAATTAAACCAAAATCCTCATGGTATGTATTTGATATAAATTTAAAACCATTGTCTATAAATATTTTCCTTTTATAGGCATATACCCATAGTGCATCTAACATTTCATCAGTATAACATAGTTTTGAAAATGCTTCTTCTCCTTTTAGTTCTTCAAATACAGGTCCTTCAAATTGACCTATTATATCTTCTTCTTCTGTTTCAATAATCGCCTTGTACTTTATTATATCGATATTTCTTTCCATATATTTTTCTAAATTTTTAAATAATTTTGCATCAATATAATCGTCTGCATCTACAAATATTATATAATCACCTGTAGATTCTTCTATTCCTATATTTCTTGAATCTGCTACTCCTGTATTTTCTTTTTGAATGTATTTAATATTATTTGTATATTTTTGTATATATTTTTTTATTATTTCTGCTGATTTGTCTGTTGACCCATCATTTATTAATATAATTTCTATATCATTATGTGTTGTATTTATTTGTTCTACTATGGAATTTAAACACCTTACTAAATATCTTTCTGCATTAAATATAGGTACTATCACACTTATTTTCATAATATTATCATTCTCTCTTTTAATTCTTTTTGTTTATTTATTTAAAATTTTTTCTAATTTTTGTATTATTTCTTCATTGTATTTTTTATAGTCAAATTCTTGTTTTATGTGATATTTATCTGTTATAAATTTTTTCATTGCATTATATATTTCGTTTATATCTTTTGTTGTAACTATTCCAAATTTTCCTTCTACTTCTTTATAATCTGATACATTTGTTGTTATTATTGGTATTTTTAAAATCATACTTTCTAAAAATACTACTGGATATCCTTCATAATCTGATGTTAATATTACACAATCACTTATTTTATAATACGGATATGGATTTTTCTTTCTACCTAATAGAAATATTTTATCTTGTAAATTTTTTTCTTTGATTATTTTTTTATATTGATCTGTATCTTTTCCATCTCCTATTAGCAATATTTTAAATTCAAGTTTATCATTTTTTAACATGTCTGCTACTTCAATTAATCTTGTAAGTCTTTTCTGCTTTTCATCATGTCTACCTACATTTAAAAAAGTAATGATATTCTCTTTTTTTTCTGGAATATCTTCTTTTGACTTTTCTATTATTTTTTTACCATCTATCAAATTATTACAATATATTGCTTTGTTTTTACATTCTGGAAATAGCTTCAAAAAATTATTTTTTGATTCATTTGAAACAAATATTATATTTTTGAATTCTTCACATTTTAGTTTTTTATAATATTGTTTTGTCTTTTCTTCATCATTATTATTTAGTGTTAAATAATCAAGGTGTACCCATAATGCTGAATTTTTTGATGCTGCCCTTGCAACAAATCCATTACTTAATGAATATGTGGCATATGCTGCCGCAAAATCAAATTTATTTTTATATTCTATCCTAAATTTTATTTGCTTACACATATTTATAATTTTTCTTAAAAATATAAATCTGTTGTTACTTGGACAATATTCTTCGACTTTTATATTCGAATTTAATGTATCTAAAAATATACCTTCTTTTTTCTCCAATATAAGTGTTATATCATATTCTTTTTTTACAAGTTCTTCTAATAATGTCACTAATGCTGTTTCAATTCCGCCTAGTCCTAATGAATGTGCTGCAAATAATAATTTTTTCATATATTTTCTTTCCTTTTTATTAGTTTTTTCCATTTTTTCATCTGTAATGTATATAGCTTTCATTACTTCTATTGGTGATATTATAACAACAAACATAAGTAAAATCAATAAATAGTTACATTATTTTTATTTTTTCATATTATACATAAAGGTGGTTTTATGATAACTTTAAAATATGGTTCAAGTGGACCTATGGTTGAATTTTTACAAAATATACTGCAAAAACTAGGATTTTATTCAGGAAAAATTGATGGGGTTTTTGGCGTTTCTACTAAAAATGCTGTAATGAATTTTCAAAAAAGTTTTGGACTTTCTTCTGTTGATGGGATAGTTGGTTCTAATACTTGGACTGCATTACAACCTTATATAGATGGTGCTTTAGACTTTATAATTCCTACAAATATAAGTTATAGCCATAGTATTTTGCAAATAAACCTTAACACATTAAAAAAACTATATCCATTTTTAGAAATAGGCAATGCTGGATATAGTATTCTAGGGAATTCAATTCCTTATATTCGTATAGGTAACGGTTCTAAAGAAGTTTTTTATTCTGGTTCTATTCATGCAAATGAATGGATTACAACTCCAGTTTTAATGCAATTTATAGCAGATTATTGCTATTGCTATAAAAATAATTTAGACATTTTTGGTATTCCTGCACGTAATATCTATAATTCTACTTCTATTTATATTATGCCTATGGTTAACCCTGATGGTGTTAATCTAGTAACTGGAGAAATTCCTAGAAACTCACCTTCTTATATATTTGCTCGAAATATATCAAGGAATTATCCAAATATTCCTTTTCCTAGTGGTTGGAAAGCAAATATTAGAGGTGTGGATTTTAAAAACTACCAACAAATTTGTTATCCTTTAAATTCTCCTCCATTAACATGCATTACTTGACCTGTAACATATGAAGAATCATCACTTGCTAAATATATAAATAATGGTGCGATTTCGTATGGATGACCTGCTCTTCCCATTGGTGCATCTGAACCTAGTGTTGGTATTTTTTCTGCTTCCCAACAAGCTGGTTGTAATGGTGTCCAAAAGACTCCCGGAGAAATAGCATTGACCCTTATGTTTTTGCTAGCCAAATTTGTTGCAAGTGACCTCGTAAATCCTACTATCGCTCCTTTGCTCGTTACATAGTCTATTAATTCAGGTTCTCCTTTAAAAGTAGTTATTGATGTTACATTTATAATACTTGCACCAGGTTTCATATACTTTAATGCACTTTTAGTTAAATAAAACATCCCATATACATTTGTTTTTATTGTTAAATCAAATTGTTCTTCTGTAATATCTAATAAACTTTTTTGTTGATATTGAACTCCTGCATTATTTACTAGAATATCTAATTTTCCAAATTTGTTTATAGTTTCATCTACAATTTTATTACAAAAATCTCTATCTTTGACATCACCAGATATTAATATACATTTTCCTCCTAAACCTTCAATAAATTTTTTTGTTTGTTTTGCATCTTCATGTTCATTATAGTATGCAATTACTATGCTCGCTCCTTCCTTTGCAAATCCAACTGCAACTGCTCTTCCAATTCCAGAATCTCCTCCTGTTAATATGGCAACTTTTCCTAATAACTTTCCAGAATATCGATAATACGGATTATTAAATATAGGCCTTGGTGTCATTAAATATTCCATTCCTGGTTGTGTATCTTGATGTTGTGGTGGAAATTCTATCTTATAATTTTTACATATTTTACCGTATCCAAACTCGTCTATGTATTTTAATCCATAATCATCTTGACCACTATTATTTGATGTATAATACTTATAATTCATTTTTTTGCCTCCCTATTATAATATTAAAATAATATGTAAATGTGCTAATATCTTCTTTATTTCTATATTTATATAAAAATTAAGTGAAAGCTTTGATTAAAACTTTCACTTAATTTTAAATTTTACTGCATTTTCATATTTTGTTTTTTTACTTTGCAAGGATTTCCAACAGCAACACTATTTGATGGAATATCTTTTGTTACTATACTACCTGCTCCTATTACTACATTGTCCCCGACTTTTACCCCTGGAAGCACAACAACATTCCCACCAAACCATACGTTGTTACCAATTTCTATTGGTTTTGCATATTCTAATCCCTTATTTCTTATTTTTGCATCTAATGGATGTCCAGAAGTATAAAATCCACAATTGGGACCAATAAACACATTATTACCAAATTTTACTTTATTTGCATCTAATATAACTAAATTATGATTTGAGTAAAAATTTTCTCCTAATTCTATATTATATCCATAATCACATAGAAAAGGTTGTTCTATTAAAACATTTTCTTTCATACTACCTAAAATCTTTTTCAAGATTTCTTTCTTTTCTTTTACTTTACTTGGTTTTAAATTATTATATTCATAACATAAATCTTTAGCTTTTTCTCTTTCTTTTATTAATTCTACATCATTATTTGCATCATATATTTCACCTAATAACATTTTTTCTTTTTCTTTCATAATATTATCCTTTCTGATGTGTTTTTCTTTTTTTATAAAATATTAACATTGTTACTATAAATAATACTGTAATAATACTTATTATACCAATTATAATATAATTTTTCACATTTTTATTATCTTCTCTAGCATTTTGTTCATTCATTAATGTAGTCTTTTCTATTTCATATGCTTCTTCTAATTTTTCTTTCTGTTTACTTTGTTCTTCTATATAATTTGCTTCTTCTTGTGCATTTCTTTTATATACATTTACTTGATATTCTCTTTTTGTTATTCCGTTTTGTGCTGTTACAATTACATTAATTATATTATTTCCTTCTTTAATATCTTCATTATTTAAAATTTCGATTTTTGCATTTTCATTCTCTGGAACAGCTAAAATATTTAATTTATTAATTGTATTTGAGACCTCTGTACTGTATTTTGTTATATGATTATCAAATGGTGGGGTTAATAATGTATTTTCAATTGCTAATATTTCTAAATTGGTATTAGCCAATTCTATATTTGATGTCTTTGTCGTTTTGATTGTATATATTTTATTATTGGTTTTGTCTTCTGAAATCACATTTATTTTTATTAAGTTTAAACCTTCATTTAATTGGTTGTTTCCTGTTATTTCAATCTGTGAATTTGGGTTTTCTGCAATTGCAAGAACATCTATGCTACTTATATCATTTGATATAGTTAAATCATATTCATATACATTAGTCTGAAAATCTGGTACAATTCCTTCCTTATCTAATCTAATTGCTTGCAAATTTGCATTATCTTTTTGTGTGTTTGTTCCTTGTTCTTTCTCTATCTGTTCTTTTAAATTCCCTTCTTCTCTTCCAATTTGTACTTGTGTTGCTTCAAAATTTGTTTGAATTAGTTGCCCCTTTTCACTATAAAATTCCCCTTCTGCTACAAAATTTGCTATTCCATTTTCTTTTGCCTTAAATATTATTTTACCTAATTCTCCTTGTTTTGCTCCACCTCCTCCAAGTTGATCATACCATACTATTATTATTTTATTTTCTTGTATATTTATATTTTCTGGACCAGATACAAATTCAAATTTGGATTTGTCAAAATATAGATTTATATTATATGCAGCTGTTTTTTGATCACTTATATAGAAACTTAATTCTATCTCTTCTCCTTTTTCTACTATATCTATATTACACTTTAGATATACTGTTGCTGTGGTTACTGCATTAATATGAATTGATCCATAAATGTTTAGAAAAGAAATAATTATAAAACTTGTAGCTATAAATTTGACTATCTTTTTTGGCATTATTTTCCTCCTTTCTCACTGCTCTATTAATTGTAAACCTAAAATATGCCTTTGTATTAATAACAAATCTACAGAAGTTGGTTTTTTTCCGTCTTTTCTTATATTCCCTGCTTTTTTATAAATATCCTCTATCTTTTCAATTTCTAAAATGTGCCTTTGCAATATTAATAGATCGACACTATTTATTTTTCCATCTCCATTTATATCTCCATATATTATAATTCTATATTCTCTTAAAATTTTCCCGTTTTCTTTTACATATATTTTGCTTCCTGTCCCAACTAAATCTGTATCATCTAATACTTTTCCTTTGTTATTTACTATTTCAATGTCTAAATCTGTAGTAATTTTTTCTTTAAGATCTTTTACAGTATTTTTATCATAGTCTATTCCACTTATTTCTAGACTATTTAAATTTAAAGAACTATCAAAATGAATTTCAGAGTCATCCATTTGTCTTACAACTGTTAAACTACATTCACTTTTTATATTTGAGTTTTCTGCTGAAATTGCCAAAATAGTTGTTTCTCCTTGTTGTTTTGCCGTAATTATTCCGTTTTCATCAATGCTTGCTATTTGCTCATTTGTACTATTATATAATATTTGTTTATTATTTGCGTCTTCTGGCTCTATATTTGCATTAATTTTGAAGTTATCTCCAACTTGCATATATATTTCTTTTTGGTCTATTGTAATTCCTGTTACACTACTATATACATTTATCTCTATTTGATTCTGTACGGAATTTTCTTCTGCTTTCACTGTAATTATTGCTGTTCCAGAACTTATTGCTTGAATGTTTCCTGTGTCATCTACAGTTGCCACTTGCGAATTATTTGATGTGTATATAACTTTATGCCCATTTGCCTCTTCTGGAGAAATTACTACTTTTAATGCCTTTTTTTCGCCTTTTTGTAAAGTTGTATTATCTAAACTTAATTCTATCTTTTCAATTTGAACATTTGGAACTTCTGTGACATAAGTCTGGTATATATAACCAACAATTCCATTTTCTAATATAACTTTGTCCCATCTTTCACCTTGACTTGTACTTCTTTTTATTCTTGTCATTTTATCTTGTTTTGTAACTGTTGTTATAATTTCATATGATGTACCTGGTCCTGTTCTTATGTTTACATTCGTTGCATTACAGTATACTTTTGTATTATCTTCCACAAAATCGTTTGAATTTATAGATGGGCTTTCTGTTGCTAAAGTTGGCATATTATTATAAACAGGAATTATAAAAGATATTGGTGTTTCTAATATTCCTGCTTTTTCATACCCATTATAGATTGATTTTGATTCACTGTATGGTGCTAAAACATTAGTCATATATTGATGCCAAAATAAACCATTTCCTCCTACATCATTTACATGAAATTTTTGTAAATAGATAGTATTTTGTCCAACATTTATATAGCTTGAACCTATAAAAATAGCTCCACCTGTAATAGCTCTTTCTTTAGTATTCCATGGAATTAAATATTTGTTTTTTGTTTCTTGACTTGCTCCTTTTCCATCTTTTGCATATTGCAATCCATTTTTTATTGCTCCCATTGGTTCAGATGAACTTGTTGCTCCTATGTTATAAAAGTTATATAATCCTTTAAATCCTTCTACTGTTCCACTTATAGAATTATGTGATAAAAATGGTCCTACTTCTTGTTTTATACGGGAAGCCAAATGATATGGACTTACTGAAGATGTTTTTCCACCTTTTAAAATTAAATCCGAATATCTCTCACTCATATTTATGTTATTTCCATTGCTATCTAAATATGATACTTTTTGATTATAAAATTCAGTACCATATAATATTTTTTCAATACCATTTAAATTGTTTGTGTGTTCATCATATGATAATGTTTCAAATTGAAATAATCTAACTGTATTTAGAAAATTTCTAGGATCCATACAATACTCTACAGCCTGTCTAGAACTGTCTACCCAACCAGCATCTACTTCTACATTGTATTGCCCAGGTGTAGTATTTTTCCAACTGTCAGAATAATTTTTAGGTACTAAATTTTTTCCAAATACATTTTCTTCATTTATAACATAGTTCCAATCTAAATTAGTATATAAAGCTATAAATTTCCAATTAGGATGTTTTTTAGATAATTCTCTTAAGTATGGTTGATAGCTACTTGGAAAATTTTCTATTCCTTCTAAAGTGTTTGATGCTTCTATTTTAGAATTGATAAACACACTTATAACTATTAAAAATATTACCATTAAAAAAATTATTATCACATTATTTTTTATCGACATTTCTTTTTCCTTTCAGATATCTAAATTATGTTTTACTTTTCTTTTGCCTTTATAATTATTCTTTTTTCGGTATCACTTGTACAAGTAATTAATGTTACTTCTCTTTCATTATTTGTTACTGCATCTAAACAACTAGTATCTTCTGGTAATACTTTTTCTATTTTAAAAATTTCATATTTTACTTTTCCTATTATTTTGTCTGTAACAAATAGTTCATCTCCTATTTCTAATTTTTTTAGATTAATAAACATATTTTTATAATTGTGACCAGCTATACAAAAATTACCTATTTGGTTTGGATTTACTCCCCAAAATTTAGTAACTGATACTTTTAATGCTTGTTTTGAATAGTTAGTTAAAACATTAATTTCTAGATCTATAGATGGTATTTCTAATTTTGCACAAACTTGATACCCTTTATATGTGTCTAATATTTCTTCTTTTGGATATTGCGTAATTTTAGTTTCATTTTCATTTTCATTTTCTTCAGTTTTAGTATTATTATCTTCAATTAACGCATTTAAATTTTTAATTTCATAATTATTTTCTTTTATATTATTTTCTTCAATTTTTTCTTTTACTATACATACAACTATAACTAAAATTAAAATTATTAAGATTGTATTTATAATATATTTTTTTACCATTTTGTCTCCTTTGTATATACTTTTACTATGTATTTTTAAATTGCAAGTTTTGTTAATTATAAAATATAATATAATCTTGCAATTTAAATTTTTCAAAGGCTTATTTTTTTGTTTTTTTGTTATAGTATATAATTACACTTAATAGACTTGTTAATATTGTAATCATAGGAATATAAATATTTCTACCTGTTTTAGGTAAAGTTGATGGTTTTTCTTGTTCTTGCTTTATTTCTTCAGTTATTTTATTTTCAGTTTCTGGAATATTTGGTTCTTGCTCCTCTGGTTCTGGAGTTATAATTTCTTGTTTTTCTCCAACTGTAAATTGGAATTCTTTCTGTGAAATTATAGCATCTGAATTATCTCTATCTATCAATTTTAGAGTTATTTTATAATCTCCTTTGTCACTGAAAAGTGCTTTTACATTTAAAATTTGTGAAACATCTTTTCCACCAATTTTATATCCTTGAGGATCTCCCCATCCACTTTGAATTATATCTTGTTCTGCATGTGTATCATTATTTATTCCTGTTAATTTGACACTAGCTCCTGCTGGAGTAGATGCTTCTGCAATTAGTCTTGCATGTTCATAATATTTTCCCATACTTGAAGAATAAGAAAGTGTCATTTCTTTTTCTTCTCCTTTTATAATTTCTCCTGTGTGCTCTAAATTTATTGTATATTCTTTGTATTCTGGTTCTACTGTTACATTTTTTACCATTGGAGTTGTAATATCATCATAATTAACAGATGCATCTGAATTAGCTAGTCCTTCTGCTGTTACTGAAAATTCTGTAGGATTTGATGTTGTAATATCTGATTTGGCTCTAAATGTAACTGTCATATTTTCTCTTGGATTTGTTCCTCCAGTTGAATCATAAAATGTTACTCTAACCTTATCTTTTGTATCATTTGCTGTTCCTCCATCTACTGATACATATTCAAAAATATTGTCATCATATGCTATATCAAATGTATAAGCTCCTAATGGTGTTCCAAAATCAATTTTTACTATTGCTTCTTCTCCTGGTCTAATAGTTCCTTTATTAATTTCTACTTTTATTGTGTCTAATGAATCTGCATAACTACTTCCAGTTAAAGTAAATATTATAAGTAATGCAAAAATTGAGATCATACTAATTATTTTTTTCATATAAAAACCTCCATTCAAACATTTTTTGTTTGTTAATATTAATAAAAATCCTAAATTTAGAAATTTTAAAAGATTTTTGTTTTATAATTGTATTATGTCAATTTTTTTGAAATTTTAACTAGAAAAATTTGTCGATTTTTGAAAATAATAATTTTGAATTTAATTTTTAAATTTTTACATAATAAAAGGCACTGATTTCTGTGCCTTTTATTGACTTATTCTTTTATAAAATATTTTGTATAATAAATTTCCAAAATATTCTTTCATTAAATTCATATATTCTTCTTTTTTTACTTGCTTATTTTCTTTGTTATAACATAACATTTCATAAACTACATTTAATTCCTTTATTGTATAATCTAAATTATAGAATCCATTTTTTATATAAAATTCTTTTCTCTTTAACCTCTGTTTATAATTACTACTATTGGGATCTGTTTCTTCAATGTTTAAAACAATTCTATAATTTTCATATTTTTGTTTTATTATTTGTAATATTTTACTTCCATATCCTCTTCCTCTAAAGTTTTTGTCAATAGTCAAATAAAATATAAAAACTATATCTTTATAACAAATAATATATATTAATCCAATAAGTTCATCTTTATCATAAATTACATGAAATTTTACAGTTTCTTTTTTTGATAAAAATTTTAATGTCCAAAATGGCATTCTTTCTTGAATTGGAAATGAATCATTATATAATCTCTTTACTTTATTATTAATTTTCTTTTTGTCTTTTAAACTAATAAATTTTAATTCTTCCATAAAATTCTCTCTTCCGTTTTTTCTATTTATTTAATAAGTATATAGATAGATTTAAGTATGATGCAAATAATATCCATAATAAATATGGTATTTGAAGTAATCCAGATATTTTACTTTTGCTATAAAATTTAAATATCATAATAATAACTAATATGTCTAAAATTAACAACCATATAAAAGCAAATAGTCTCCACTTAAATGTAAAAAATATTATTGACCACATTGCATTTACAAAAAGTTGTAAATAATAGATAATTTTTATTTTTGAGTCTGCTAAAGAATTATTTTTTAGTATTCCATATGATATTCCCATTATTATGTAAAGAATCGTCCATACTATTGGAAATAATATACTTGGTGGTGAAAGAAAAGGTTTTTTTAATGAATTATAATCTATTGAACCAGAAATAATTAAACCAACTATCCCTCCTACAATAACAGGAATTAATATTGTTTTTGCATATGTTTTAAATTTTGATTTTAACATATATTTTTCCTCCTTGTTATTGTTTTATTTCTTAAAATTTATAATATGCATAAATTTTTATTATTAAAAAGCTATATTCATAGCTTTTTAATAATTACAATTGTATAGTATTATATATCTTTCCTATTTCTCCTGTTTGATTTCCTTCAGCTATTACAATAGGATAGTATTTATTTTTTGCCATCCATTCATATATTTCATATGAATGATTGCAACTCATAGTATAAGCATCTTTTAAAAATTGTCTTAACTTTGGATTTGTTGCTTCCATTGAAGCAATTGCATATTCTTTTCCCGCTCTTTTTAATGTAAGAAAATATGATAATGCAATTTCTCTATCATTTAAATTTGTTACATTTGTATTTACCGTTATAGGTTCTGCTGGTTTTGTTTTGCATATATCTTCTGTAAAAATATTAGTATTTAATTCAGGTACATTTAATTTTCCGTGAAGCTGTATCTATATCTTTTACAAATTCTACTTTTAAATTGTAATCTTCTACATGAATTGGAAATTGTTCATTTAATATATTTTTTAATTCTTGGTCTTGTACTTGATTTTTAAATAAAGCTAAACATGTAATTGTGTTTACACAACTACTTATTAATTCGCTCAAATAACTTAATTCACATATTGTAAGTTTCATGTTTTCCTCCTTATATAAAATATATTTAGAGTATGTGCAATTCTTCAGATTATATACGTACTTTAAAATTCAAAATTTAGATTGCAAAACTTATTACTTTTTCAATTTCTATAAATTTGCCAATATTTTCATTAATAGAATTCAACTTTGAAAAATTAAAATATATATAAACATTTTTATTTTTATCGATTTCGATTTTGTTGATTGATCTGTATAAATATATTTTGTCTATCTTTTCTAATTTTAAAAAATTTTCTATTAATTCATTTAATTCTTTTTGATTTTTTATTTTATTTTTTGTATCAAAAATTTGCTCTGATAATTTAAGTTTTTGTTCTAATTCTTCTTTTTGATCACTTAATTTTGTTTTTTCAAAATTCAACTTTTGTGACATTCTAATATAGTCTTCTTCTTGCAAAATACCTCTTAATTTATCCATATACATTTTATCTAAATTATCGTTTATATCTAGAATCGCTTCGTTTATTTGTTCTATTTTTTTCTTAAAACTTTCTTTAATATCAAGCGTTTTATTTTGATATTTTTCATAAATATCATAAAATATTTCTTTATTTGCATATATTTGAAATATGTTTTTTACAACATAAATAATATGTTTTTCAAATTTATAATAATTGATATTTAATGGATAACATCCTTTTTGTTTATAATTACTACAAGTTATATATGGGTATGATTTTGCATTTTTTTTTGAATTCTTTTTAAAAACTATTTGTAATTTTCTTTTGCAATGATAACAATAAAGTAATCCTCGTAACAAATAGTCATATTTAAGTTGTGTATTTGTTCCTCTTTTTTCTAAAATACATTGTACTTTATCAAATGTATCTTTGTCGATAATAGATTCATGTGTATTATTTACTCTTATTTGATTTTGTTTCTCTACTGACCTTATTTTCTTTACCTTATATGATATAACAGTTTTTTTATTTTGTACTGTATTACCAATATATACCTCATTTTTTAGCATATTACATACTGTTACTTCATTCCAATTATAGCCTGTTTTATTCTTATCTTGCACTATTCCAGTTTTTCTATAACCTGTTGGAGATAAGTAACTATTATTATTTAGAAATTGTACTATTTCGCTACTGCCATGTTCATTTACATACATATCAAATATTTTTTTCACAACATTTGCTACATTTTGATCTATTACAAGTTTGTTTTTTATTGTAGGATGTTTTTTATAACCATAAGCTGTTGTACTACAAAGATATTCCCCTTGCCTTTGTTTTTCTTTGTAAACACTTCTAATTTTCTTTGAAATGTCTTTAGCATACATATCATTCATAATTGCTTTAAAAGGTGTTATGTCGTTATTTATGGTATCGGCATATGTGTCTATCCCATCTATTACTGAAACATATCTTATATTGTTTTTGGGGAAATATTCTTCTATGTAAAATCCTGTTTTAATGTAATCTCTTCCCAGTCTTGATAAGTCTTTTGTTATAACCATATCAATAGTTCCCATTTCTATATCTTGTAACATTTTATTAAAACCTGGTCTATCAAATGTTGTACCACTTACCCCATCATCAACATATTCACATACAAGTGTTAATTTTTCCTCTTTTATATATCTTTGTAAAATTTTTCTTTGATTACTGATGCTTTCACTTTCTTGTTTGTCTCCATCTTCTCTAGATAAACGTATATACATTCCGTACTTTAAAGTCTTGATTTTTTACATTTATCATTTCCACTCCAATCCTTATTCCCCTATACTAAAATCACATCATGTTGAATTAAAACTTTTAAATATTTTGAAGTAATTACTTATGTTTTTTTATACTTTCCAAATAATCTTTAAAAACTAATCCTATTGTATTTTCTATATTTTGTTTTTCTTCTGTAAAAATGCAATATGTATTAAATTCTACTTGTTTGCTTTTTGACTCTTTATTTTGTTTACACATACTTACATCTCCTGGTGTTTGTAATAAGAATAATCTAATACAGAATATTAAATCAGATAGCTTATTATGACATTTATTTTTTTATGTATTTGCTAATGTGTATTTTTTAAAACTTATTCAAACACGAAAATATTACCTTTTATAATGATTTTTATAATGATGTAAATATTGAAAATATTGATAATCTGTGCTATTATTATTGTCAGGTGATGTAATATGAAATTTAGTAAAGTTACTTTTATAGTTAGTAGTATAATTACTGTTCTTATGATAGTTATTAGCGTATATATTAATTTTTTTCTAATTGATTTAGATAATGGTATACAAACACAAAGAATATTAGAGTATGTATCCAATATTTCACTTAATATATTAGCATCTACAATAGTATTAATGGTTACATCATTGTTTGAATATAGAGATAAAAAGAATAATATAAAAAATAATATTTTAAGTGAAATTTCTAATATTCTCGATTTGTTTGAAAATGTGATATTTTGCAATACTAAAAAATATACTTATGATACATTTCTTCATGAAAATAAATTTCCTAAAGAAATGCCTAATAGTAAAAGAAGAGATTTATATAGCGAATATGAAGAAGAAGTGAATAGTATTAATAAGAAAAATACTATGAAAACGATAAAGAAATATAAAGAAATTTTAGACTATAATCCAGATAATTTAAAAAATGATATAAAAGAATTATCTTTATTTTCTAACATGTTATTTGATAGAAAAAAGTATCTTCAATATAATTTAACTGAATTTATTATAGAAATACAAAAGAAATTAATTATTTATACAAACTTTATTAATGATTGTTTGAACAAGAAAATTGTAAATACTGAAGAAATTATAGAACAAATAAATGAAATTCAAGATACGGTCTTTTTTAATATATCTTCCCCAAAAAATACTAAAAAAGAATGGTATGTAAAATTATTACTTGGATATGTTAAATTCTTTTATAAAGGAGAAACTCTTAAATATTACATTGCAAAAATAGAAAACAGAGATAAAGAATTTACAAATAATCCTGCTTTTAATAGAGTAAAAACAATAAAAGAAATGGTAGAACAAATTTAAAATATCTAAAAAGAAAATTTGATAGTGTAAAATAAAGTGCATAAGTTTGGTACACCTTTGAGAGTATAGAAAAAGCCTAAAAATAATAGGCTTAAGAAGCAATTTTCTTAAGTCCTATTAAATTTACACAACTTTTACGATAGTTTCATTTGAAATTTATTAATTGTTGTCTGTATCTTATCCGCACTGTCATCTACAGTAATTTGAAAAACTATTTTAGTATTCGTATCTATTAAATCAATTCCTTTAAAATTATTTTCTAAAACATTTGCATTTATTAGTTTATATCCAAAAATGGAATTTAATAATTTGCAGAAAAAGTCTTCACTAACAACACATATATCATTTAGATTAATATGTGAATTTAATTTTATATATGTTTTTAACTGTGCTAATTTTTCGTTAATAAATTTTATTCTTATTTCATCTTTTAACATTATATCACCGTACCATCTTAACATATTATAATTTTTAATTGCATTTTAAAAGCAAAATAATCCTGTAATATATTATTACTTGCCTATTTTGCTTTTCTTTTGTAATCATAATTAAATTAATTTATATCAAATAACTCTACTGGATCAACTTTAAACTGTAACATATTTGCTGTTTCTCTTCCTGCATCTCCACCTTTTCTTTGCATTCCAATTCTTCCGATTTTTAAATTTCCTCTATTTGTTATTTCTACTTTTCCTTCGCTGTAATGGTTAATAGCAACATTTATAGGTTTTCATGTAATACTTCTGCATAAACATATTCAATATCATTTACATCATACCCCATAGTTTTTAGCCATTGTTGTGCTTCCACATCATTTTGCCAATTAATAAATTTATTAGCAATATCTTTTTCATTATTAAATCCATCTTTTGCTATTTTTGATCCTCCAAAGCTATCCATTTTTTATACTCCCCTCATCTATAATACTTTTTACTACATATTGAAGAACATCTACAACTACACTATTTCCAAATTGTTTTTGTGCTTGGTTAACAGATTCATCTAAAATATAACTTTCTGGATACCCCATCAATCTAGCACATTCTCTCGGATGTAATTTTCTAACTTCATTATTTATATAATATAATCCTGTTTTTGAACCAGTTCCTCCTCCTTCTGCTGATAATGTTATGGCTTGTCCCATTGGATCATATATTCTATCTCCTTGTCCACCTTTATTAACAGTTCCTATTCTTACAGGTTTATTATATACCTTAAACATATTAACCTGTTTATAATCTTTATTTAATAAATATGGTTTATTTATAATGTATTTTTTTTCATCTCCATTACTTATTAATACATCATTTACACATCTTTCCTTATTTATAGGTTTTGGAAATCTATAATTTTTATTATCTAAATCTTTTCTTATACAAACCATATATATTCTTTCTCTTGATTGTGGTATACCATATTTAGATGCATTGATTACTTTATAATACATATTGTATCCTATATCTTCAATATTTTCTTTAATAACTTTAAAAGTTTTTCCATTATCATGTTTCTCTAGATTTTTTACATTTTCTAGCAAAAGCAATTCTGGCTTATGATAATTAGCAATTCTTACCACTTCTCTAAAAAGAGTACCTCGAGTATCTTCAAATCCTTTTTGTTTTCCAGATATACTAAATGCTTGACATGGAAATCCAGCACACAAAATATCATGTTTAGGAATATCGGTTTCATTCACTTTTGTAATATCACTTAAAGGATAATCCCCAAAATTATTTTCATAAGTTTTACTTACATGCTTATCTATGTCAGAACTAAAAACACATTCTGCACCATATGATTCTAATGCTAATCTAAATCCGCCTAGTCCACAAAATAAATCTATAAATTTCTTTCCTTTTAAACTGTTTTTATATATTTTATCAAGCTCTATCATATTTCACCTCATACCTTTCACATTTTATCATAAAATTTTATTTTTTTCCACATATAATAACCAATTTTATTAAACCTTTAATTGCAAAAATAAATTCTAGATTTCGTTCAAAACTAATTTAGTCTTGGATCTCGAATCGGAATTTACTTTTGCAATTAAGCCTTTTTATATTATAAGATGTTTCTTACACCTTGTTTCTGTAAATATTTTTATATTTTATCATTATAATTTTCATATATATGGAAGTTAATAAATCTCACAGGTGTGGATTTAAATTTACAATTTCCTGCTGGTTGGGAAAATGCTCAACAAATAAAATATTCTCAAGGATTTACTTCTCCTGCTCCTCGTGATTTCGTAGGCTTCGGTCCTTTAACAGAACCAGAATCACTTGCCATTTATAATTTCACTTTAGAACATAATTTCAGATTAATTTTATCTTATCATACACAGGGAGAAGTAATTTATTGGCAATTTCAAGATTATAATCCTCCTAACTCTAGACAAATTGGAATAGAATTTGCTCGTGTTAGTGGATATTCTTTGGAAGAGACACCATATAATTCTAGCTTTGCAGGATATAAAGATTGGTTTATTCAAACTTATAATAAACCTGGTTATACTATAGAGGTAGGACTGGGTGTCAATCCTTTACCTATTTCACAATTTAATAAAATTTATCAAGATAATTTAGGAATTTTAGTTTTGGGAGCAGTATTATAATGCAAAAAATGTCGAATTTTGATAATAATTCGACATTTTTTATAAAATTAGAAAGTTGTAGCCAGACGCACAAAGATGCTACTACCTACAGTTAAGTACCTAATACTCCCAATTTCAAAATCCGTGTAGTATGCACTATTATCATTACTCTGCGAAGACGACCAGTACCAGTTATTAAGCCCGTAAGCTTCATAGTTACTATTGTCTATCTTAAAAGCATCTCCAAATGCTGCTAGCTCTGATTTTGATGGTATAAACCATCTTTTACTATCTTGTTCGCTTTCTACTAGTTTATATTGACCATCTTGTATTGCTCCCCACATATCTATATAAGTCTTTCCAGATTCAGATGTTGTTTGCTCTCCATATTTTTCTGTGTTATTATTCCAGTCATTTATCATATCTATTGTATTTCTTTTCCCTTGTCCAAAATCATTGTATTTTCCACTAACTTTTCTATCTAGTTTACCAGATGCATTATAATACCAATAAAATTTCTTGTATGAACCTGTTATAAAATTATCTAATGACATTACATAAAATCTATCTTTTCCTGTCCCTGTTGCTTTTATTACTTCTTTTGTTCCAAATGCTCCTTCATAACTTTCACCTATTGTATAATTCTTTAATCCTTCACTTTCTACACTATATTCGTATACACCATTGCTGTCACCCCATTGTCCACTTCCTCCTATTGCTAAATCTGCAAATATTACTCCATCTACTGTTCCATTCCCATCTACATCTGCATAATATCCTACATAACTTGCTTTTGTTGATATTCCTTCAACCCACAAATCTGATATTTCTACTTCATTTCCTTTTTGGCTAAGTACTGTTTCTGCTTTTTCTTCTACTTCTTTTCCTGTCACTTTCTTTACTGCTTCTATTACATCTCTATTTGTATATGCTCCATTTTCATTATATTTTCCTGCTAATTCTATTTGTATTTGTTCTTTTGTTTCTGCTATATCTGTTTTGATTGATGCTTCTTGTGCATTATTTATTATTCCATTTTCTCCAAATAATGTGTTTAACGCTACTCCTGCTAATATTAATAACACTATTATTGTTATTACTAATGCTATTAGTGTTATTCCTGATTTTGCTTTTGTTTTTTTCAAAATATTTTTTACTTTCAACTTTTGTTCCTCCCATTTTTAATATTATACATTTATTTTTTCTATTATAATCATTGTAATTTTATTATATAATTTTATGCTTTTAGTGTCAATATTCTATTTCTGTAAATATTTTCATATATTTTGTTTATCTTTATTAGTTCATATGCTTATTAAAAATGATTGTCTTTTTTATTTTATAAGCTTATTTATAACTTCATCCATTTTTGAAACTTCAAAATCTAAATCAGTATAACAATCTATCCACACAAATTTACCATTTGTCTCACATAAGTATATTACTGCAATATACTCATTTTCTATTATTTCGCCATTTTCATCAGTATTTTGAGTTTTATATTTATAATCATAACTCTTAAATACTTTTCCTCCCATTTCCTTATCAGATAATTTACTTACATTTTCTTCTCCCCAATTTTGTACAATATATTCTCTATCGGCTTGAATTAATGTATTTGCATCATAATCTTCATCAATATTAGATTTATCCATTATTGTACCATATATTTCATATTTATTATTTACTTCGTCTAATATTGCAAAATCATAATATTCTGCATAATCTTCACCAAAAATTTCACTTAATTCTTCTTTTGTTGTATATATTGCCTGTTCGCTTAAAGTTGTTAAAGTTATATCTGTATTTGGTACTTTATATTCTTCACCAATTGATCCTAATATAGCTATAATAATACCAATTACTATTATTATTACTACTATTATTGCTAATGTTTTAGATGATTTATTATTATGATTTATATTTCCAGCATTTAGTAGTTTTGATTGCTCATCTATATCATCATAATAATATTTTCCTTTATATTTTTTTAATAATTTTACAGATTGTGCTGAAGAAAAATACTCGTTTATTTTATTTCGTTGTATATTGTAAGTCATTTCTAATTCATTTGCAATTTCTTGTTTTGTAACTGCATTTTCTTTTTGCATGCAATTTAGACTCACGCATACTTTTTTTACTACTTCAGATTGTTCTTGAATTCTTTTTCTATCTTCTTCAATTGCTGCTTGTGTATTAAATTTTAGATTTTCTCCAGCTGTTCCATTCTTAATTTGTATACTAACAGAACGTACTACTGCAGCAATACCCAATACTGTAAAAGCTACAGATACCAATAAATCTTGCATTATAGCACTTTTTACATCTTCTATTGCATATAATCTTTCTAAATTATTCCATGTAGCATTTAATCCTTCTTTTTTTAATAAAACCATTGGACATATCACAAGAGTTACAAAAATAACTACTATTAATGATACTGTTGTAATTATTACAGGAAGTCCTTTTCCTATTTTGCCTTTTAAAATTTTATATCCTAAAAATGCTCCTCCAGCTATTAATGTTGCTAGCACTGCAACTATCATATTAGCATATGAATATGCCAATATCCATGGTATTGATGCTATTAAACCTCCTATTACTGCACCAATAATACCTGTAACATAGCTACCTTCAAAATTTTTTATTACTTCTTGATTTTCATTTTCATTCATATTAAATTCCCCCTTTTATTTTCTTAATTATTACTTTTTAAGCTGTTTTGTTTTTTTGCCCTGCAGTTTTTCTTTTTGCTTTTAATTTCTCTTCTTTTAAATTATTTATTGCGTTTTTTTCATTTATAACTAATCTTGGTTTTCCATTCTCTAATACAGTTTCCTTTGTAATAATGCATTTTTCTATGTTAGAATTAGAAGGAATTTCAAACATTATATCTCTCATGATTTCTTCTATAATTGAACGAAGTCCTCTAGCCCCTGTTTTTCTCTCTATTGCTTTATCTACTATCGTTTCAAGTGCTTCTTGTTCAAATTCAAGTTCTACATTATCAAATTCGAATAGTTTTTTATATTGTTTAACTAAAGCATTTTTAGGTTCTACAAGTATTTTTATCAATGCCTCTTTGTCTAATTCTTTTATTGTTGCAATTATAGGCAATCTACCTATGAATTCAGGAATTAATCCAAATTTTAATAGATCTTGAGGCAAAAGTTCTTTAAAGATTTCATACTTGTTTATTTCTTTTTCACTTTGAATTACTGTTCCAAATCCTATTGCATTTTTTCCAGTTCTTTCTTTAATAATTTTTTCTAATCCTTCAAATGCTCCTCCACATATAAACAATATGTTTTCCGTATTTATCTGGATTAATTCTTGATGCGGATGCTTTCTTCCACCTTGTGGTGGAACTGAAGCTATCGTTCCTTCTATTATTTTAAGTAATGCTTGTTGAACTCCTTCTCCACTTACATCTCTTGTAATAGATGGGTTTTCTGACTTTCTTGTTATTTTATCAATTTCGTCAATATATACTATTCCTTTTTCTGCCTTTTCTACATCTCCATCAGCAGCCTGTATTAGTTTTAGTAATATATTTTCAACATCTTCACCCACATATCCAGCTTCTGTTAATGTTGTTGCATCGGCTATAGCAAATGGTACTCTTAATATTTTAGCTAATGTACTTGCAAGTAATGTTTTTCCACATCCTGTTGGCCCTAATAATAATACATTACTTTTTTGTATTTCTACATCATCTTCATTTTCTTTATTGTTGGCTATTCTTTTATAATGGTTATACACTGCTACTGATAAAGTTCTTTTAGCTTCTTCCTGTCCTATAACGTAATTGTCTAAAATTTTCTTTATCTCTTTTGGATTTGGAATATTTTCTAATTCGTTTAATGTGTAGCTTTCATCTTCTTCAATTATTTCATTCTCTATTATTGAATTACATAATTCTACACATTCATCACAAATATATACACCCGGTCCTGCTACTAGTCTTTTTACATTTTCTTGAGTTTTACCACAAAAAGAACATTTTACACTTTTTGGTATATCATTTTTTGCCATTTTGTCTCCTTTCAAATTTGATCTTTTATAATTTTATTTAATCAAAAATGGGACATAAAATCTGTCCCACGAGCTGATTATTTTCTTTTATCCATAATTCCATCAATTAATCCATAAGCCAAAGCTTGTTCTGCTGTCATATAATTATCTCTTTCTGTATCTCTTTGAATTGTTTCTAAACTTTGACCTGTTCTATCACTTAATAATTTATTCAATTTTTCTCTAGTTTTTACCATGTGATCTGCATGTATTTTTATTTCAGTTGTTTGTCCTGAAAGTCCTCCACCTGCTATCAATGGTTGGTGAATTAGTATTTCAGCATTTGGTGTCGCAAATCTTTTGCCTTTTTCTCCTGATGCTAAAAGTACCGCACCCATACTTGCTGCCATTCCTACACACATTGTAGATACAGGACATTTTATATAGTTCATAGTATCTACTATTCCCATTCCATCTGTAATTGATCCTCCTGGTGAATTTATATATAAATAAATTTCCTTATCAGGATCTTCTGATTCTAAGAAAAATAACTGTGCTATTACTAAACTTGCTGTAGTTGCATTTACTTCTTCTCCCAAAAATATTATTCTGTCTTTCAATAATCTTGAGAATATGTCATATGATCTTTCACCTTTACTTGTTTGTTCAATAACATATGGTACTAAACTATTTTGAAACATAAGTTTCCTCCTTTTTATTTTTTATTTTTTTCTTTTGCATTAGAAACTAAAAATTCTATTGCTTTTTCAGTTTCAATTCCTTCTTTTATATATTTTTTTAGGTTTTCATTTTCTTTTATTTCTTCTTCTTTTTTGCCATAATTTTCTGCCATCTCTTTAATTTTATTATTAATTTCTTCATCTGTGACTTCTATTTTTTCTGCCTTTATAACTGCTTCTAAAGCTAATCTTGATTTTATTGCTTCTATTGCTTGTGGTTCATATTCTTTTTTTATTTCTTCTACTGTTTTTCCTAGCATTTGTAAATATTGCTCTAATTTCATTCCTTGATATGAAAGTCTTTGTTCAATATCTTTTAACATATTTTCTGTTTCTAAATCTATCATTCCAGATGGAATATCAACCTTCATTTCTTCACAAACAGCTTTAATTGCAGCTTCTTGTTTTTCATATTTTTCTTTATCTTTATTTTGCTTTTCCTGTTTTTCTTTTATACTTGCTTTTAATTCTTCTAATGTATCAAATTCACTAACATCTTTTGCAAATTCATCATCTAATTTTGGTAGTTCTTTCTTTTTTATTTCATGAAGTTTTACTTTAAATATAGCATCTTTTCCAGCTAAATCTGCTGAAAAATATTCTTCTGGGAATTTTACTTGTATGTCTTTTTCTTCATCGATTTTCATCCCTATTATTTGCTCTTCAAATCCTGGTATAAATGCTCCACTTCCAATTTCTAGCTCATAATTTTCTGCTTTTCCACCTTCAAATGTTTTTCCGTCAACAAATCCTTCAAAATCAATGACAGTTATATTTCCATTTTTTACTGGCTCATTTTCTACTGATACTAATCTTGAATTTCTGTCTTGCATTTGTTTTAATTCATTTGTTATGCTTTCATCTGTTACATTATACTCTATTTTTGGAATTTCTATACCCTTATATTTTCCTAATTCTGCGTGTGGTTTTGTTTGCACAATTGCTGTAAATATTAGATCTTTTCCTTTTTCTATTTGCTTTATATCTATATTAGGCCTACTTACTGCTTCTATTTCATTTTCTTTTAATGCTTGCTCATAAGCTTCCCCTGCTACTTCATTAAATGCATCTTCGTAAAATATCTCTTTTCCGTAATATTTTTCTACAACATTCATTGGTGCTTTTCCTTTTCTAAAGCCAGGTATATTAATATATTTTGCGTTTTTAAAATATACTTTTTTCATGGCATCTTCAAATTTTGATGCTTCTACTGTTATCTCTAATTTTACTTCATTTGCATTTTCTGTGTTTTCAATTTTACAATTCATTTTCTTTCTTCCTTTCAATATACTATGTAGTGTTTTTTATATAATTTAAAATGCTTTTAGCTTTTATATTATACCATATTTTTCATATATTGCAAGAAAATTTTTAAAATACTTGTTTTTTTTTGATATTTGTGTTAAACTAATATTTAGTCAAATTTATTTTTACAATTCGGGAGGTGCAATGTAAATGGCAAAATGTGAAATATGTCAAAAAGAAGCTATTCATGGAAATAAATTAAGTATTACTCGTTCTCATATTAGTAAAAGGTCTCCTCGTACTTGGAAACCAAATTTAAGAAGAATTAAGGCTGATATTAATGGAGAAACTAAAACTATTCATGTATGTGCTAAATGTTTAAAAAATGGTAAAGTTAAAAGAGCAGTTTAAGGCTCTTTTTTTGTGGTTTATTATTTTTTCTTGTTATGTATAATATTATCTAAGTAATTTTATATTTTTGATTGCATATATTTATTTCAGAGGTGCATGTACATGATAAGGGTCTTTAGATTGAAAAATATAATTCTTCCTATTTTATTTCTTACTTTTGCTATTTGTTTAGTACTATTTTCTTCTACAAATTTATCTGCTGCTAAAAATGGACTTAATTTATGGGCTAATTCAGTGATTCCTTCTCTTTTTCCTTTTTTTGTGGCTACAGAATTACTTTCATATACTAATATTATAAATATTATTGGCAAACGATTAAATAAATTTATGAAACCTTTTTTTAATGTTCGTGGAGAAGGTGCTTTTGCATTTCTTATGGGAATTATAAGTGGTTATCCTGTTGGTGCAAAGATTGCAAGTAATTTTAGGAATAATAATATTTGCTCAAAAGAAGAATGTGAAAGACTTTTAGCTTTTACTAATAATTCTGGACCTTTATTTATTATTGCTACTGTCGGAATTGGAATGTACGCAAGTTCTACAATCGGTATTCTTTTATTCATTACCCATATTTTAGCTTGTATCACTGTTGGATTCTTGTTTCGATTTTGGAAATATAAACATTCTGATAATAATAATCCACATTACTTTTCATCAAATAACATAAAAACATCAAATTTAAGTGTATCCTTTTCAAATTTAGGGGAAATTATAGGGAAAAGTATTACTAATTCTATTTCAACTGTATTAAATATCGGTGGTTTTGTCGTTATATTTTCTGTTGTAATTTCTATAATAAAAACTAGTCATTTTATAGCATTTTTTGAACCAATATTTAATTTTTTGCACATTCCCTTTAAATTATCAGAGAATTTTATTTTAGGAATTGTTGAAATTACAAATGGTATTTTTTCTATTTCTACTATTCCTGAAAAAAAGATTTCTATTAATATTATTTTAACAGCATTTTTGCTTGGATGTGGAGGTATTTCTATTTTATTACAAGTTTGGAGTATAACTTCTAAAACTGATTTATCTATTAAACCTTATATTATTGGTAAAATTCTTCATGGCTTATTTGCTTCCCTTTATGTTTTTATTTTTATTCATGTTTTCCCCTTTTTTTGTTTTGATCTATAATAAATTTGAGCTTTAAATAAAAATTCACCGTATTTAGTATTTACTATACTAAATACGGTTTTTATATTACAAACTCTTTCTTTTTCTTTTTTCTTGTGTTATTGGTGGAATTAATGGGCTATATTCTTCTCCATTAAATACATCAACTTCAACAGTTCTCGTTAATACATCTGTATAACTATATGTTACATTTCTATCATTTTCCTGATATTTTACTACAAAAATATTTGGATATGCTTTCTCTATAGTGGCTTCTTTTTCAAAGGCTCTACTTCTTCCTAAAGATCCTTTTACTATTATCTTTTGACCTACTTTCTCAAAAATGTTAGTTTTTAAAGTTAATATATCTGATTTGCAAATCATTTGATCACCTACTTCGATTATTTTGTGCAAAGTATATCATCAAACAATTAACGTGTCAACTGATGTCATTTTTTGGCATTTTAGCTTTTTCATTTATTTTTCAATGGTTTCAAGGATCGTTTTGGCAAATGTTACATTTATGTTACATTTATATTACAAAATATCATATAAATATTATTCCCTTTTTTCCATATGTTCCTAATCCCCCTATTCCCCTTTTTCCGTCTCTTAATTCATTTGCAATATCATCTATAGTGATATATTTGTGTTCATCTGTTACTGCTACTTCTTTTGCTACTATTAACGGATCTAAAAAATCTATTAGAATTCTGGCAGGTGATGAAGCAAAGTTAGCTCCTGCTGATATTAATGCTTCAAAGTAACTTTGACAAGCTCCCGCAAATATTACAAGATCTTTTTTCTTATCTTTGCTATATCTTCTGGCTTCTTTTACTGTTTCTGTAAAATGTTTTGAATTTCTATAATTATATATATCATTGTACCCTGTTTGGATTTTTATCATTCCATCATGACCTGTTATTACTAATATATCTGGATTATAGTATTCAAGTAATCTATATACTACTTTTGGTTGCTTATTTTCAGGAATATTTTTTACTATTGCTTTTAACCCTAATTTCTTATAATATTCTATTGATTTTTGACTATAATTTTTGTCTCCATCTGCTGACTGTAGTTTAGTAAATAAATTTATTTAATTAAAAATGTTGCATATAAAGGTATGGATTTTATATTGTTTGCATAGCCAAAATTTTTGCTTGAAACTCTTATTGCATATTTGGGATTGTATCTTTTTATATAAGCATTTAAACTCTGGCTACTAACATTATCATTAGATTTTACTTCAATAGGAATAATCCCATCATCATTATAAAGAATAAAATCAATTTCTGCTTTGTTTCCTGATTCCCAATATATTAGTGGAATTTTGTTTGCAACTAATTGTGTTGCAACATAATTTTCTGTTATAATTCCTTTGTATTGTAAAAGCTTATCTAATATTATATCATTGTACTTTATTTGTAACAAATTCAATAAAATCCCTACATCACTTAAATATAGTTTAAAATGGTCTTCTATAATAAATCCTAAAGGTGGTATTTCTACTTTATTCAACATTGGGCATTTATGTACCATTGTACTAGAAAGAAGCCAATTTAAAGCTGTTTCGTAATCTCTTTTCCTTGCATTTGATGATATTTTTCCATATTGAAATTTATTACTTTGATTTCCAAGTTGTGATGGTATTGATTTATATATATTTTCTATTTTACTTGCTTCAAATTTATTATCTACATATTTATTCATGTCATTTAAATATGATTGATAAATATCTTCTATTATAGTTTTATCAAATTTCAAAATATCTTTATCGTTTTCAATCAAATTTTTTACAGCTTCTGGCATACCTCCAACACATAAATATAATTTATATAATTCTATAGCTTTATTGTGTAATACGGAGTCCATTGGTATCATATTATCATAACAATTTCTAATCTCGTCAATAAGTGCTTGATTTCCATTTGCAATTAAAAATTCTTCAAAATCCATAGGATACATATTTAGCATTTTTACTTTCCCAACTGGAAATGATGAATGCATCCTTTTTAGTTTTACACCTAGTAAACTTCCTGCACATATTATTTTAAAAGGTTCACTACTTTCATTAAAGTATTTTAATGAACTTATTAATTCTTCTGATTCTTGAATTTCGTCAAAAAATATGATTGTATTTTGCAAATTTATATCTTTATCTAAATATATTTTCATTCTTTTAAATTTTTCTGATGTATTTATTTCTTCTTTAAATATTTTTATGATTTCAGAGTGTTCTAATAAATTTATATATACATAATCCTCAAATTCTTTTTTGCAAAATTTATCTATTATGTATGTTTTCCCAATCTGTCTTGCTCCAATTATCATTAATGGTTTTTGCATATTTGTGTTTTTCCATTCTATTAATTCTTTATAAATTTTTCTTTTCATTGGACATTACCTCCAATATTATTATAGAATATTTTCATATATATGTCAAACAAATTTCACGTTTTTAGCACCTTTTCTGCCATTCTATTTCACGTTTTTGATATGTTGTTTGTTGGCTCATTTCACGTTTTTGATATTTTTATATGTACTATTTGTAGAAGAATATAGTTTTTATTTTTAATGTTCTATCTGTATAGAGAAGTATTTCACTTACCAATTCATCTAAATGATTCATTAAATTATTTTTATCACAAAACTTATTAAATTTTTGTATTATTTCATTCTTTTTATTTTCATATATTATTTCATTAACTATCTGTTCCTTTAGCTTTTCATAAGTTTCTATATTTTTATTTAGAGTATCTCTTTGTTTTATAAACTTATCTGTTGATATAATATTGTCTGTTTTCTCTAAATATAATTTTTTTATCTGTAATTTATTTTTCTTAATTGCTTGTTGTAAATATTCCTTTTTATTTTTATATTTTTTTTGTTTTGCATAATATTTAGTAGAATTTTCAATAATATAGTCTTTTATTTTTTTATCCTTTAAGATTTCCATGAATTTAGAATAAATTATATTTTCTATTTTCTCTGTTGATATAGTATGTGTATTGTTACAGGTCTTATTTTTATTTTTTCCATCTGGGCAATATAAACTATATGTAACTTTTCCATTTTCTCTTTTTTTACCGCTCACTTTCATAAAGTTACCACATTCTCCACACTTCACGATACTTTCAAGTTTTCCATAATATTCTTTTTTTCTAGTTGTTTTTTCATTATTTCTTCTTATTTTTTCATTTGCTTTTTTAAATAATTCTTTACTAATAATTGCTGGATGTGTATTTAATATAATTTCTCTTTTAGATTGGTTTATATAATTTCTCTTTTTTTGCCTATAATTTTTTTTACTTGATTTTCTTTTATAAGTATTCCCAATATAAATTTGATTTCTAATAATACTATAAATAATACCTGGAGACCATTTATCATAATAGGTTTTATTTTTTGACTTTGTCATTTTTAAATACTGCATAGGTGAAAGTATTTTTTCTCTATTTAAGCTTTGCGCTACTTGATTTCTTGTCTTTCCATTTGCCATATCTTCAAATATTCTTTGTACTATATTTTTAACTTTTTCATCAGGAATTAATGTTATCTTTCCATTTCTTTCTTTTATTTTTTTATATCCATATGGTGCAATAAATCCCATATAATAACCTTGTTTAGTTTTTTGCTTTTTAACTTCTTGTATTTTTTTTGATGTTTCCTTTATATATCTGTCATTCATAATTCCTTTTATTCCAATCATAACTTCATCAATGTCATTTTTGTTTTTTATACTGTCATAGTTCTCATTTATTGCAATATATCGGATATTATGTTCTGGAAAATATCTTGTTATATAATAACTCGTTTCTATATATTCTCTTCCTAACCTTGAAAAATCTTTCGTTATTATTACTCCAATATTACCTTTTTCTAATTCTTTTAACATTTCCTCAAAAGCAGGTCTTGAAAAATTTATTCCTGAAAATCCATCATCTATATATTTTTTATGTATTTCAATTTGATTGTTTTTTGCATATTCTTCTATTAATGCAATTTGATTTAATATGCTTTCTGAATATGCATTTTTATCATCTTCTTCAGATAATCTTATATATGCACAATTAAACTTACTCATTTTCCTTTGCCTTTTCTATATTAAAATTCAAAAAAACTTTAACATGTTTGTTTTCCATAATTTCAATTTTTTTAATTAAGTCTAATAATATTGCTTTACTTGGATTTTTTAATGATAAAAATTCATTTATTTTATCAAACATTAGCTCATGATTCTTAGCTTCTTGCTCATTTTTTTCTATTAGTTCTTCAATTTCATTTATTTTATTGTTAAGAATTTTTTTATCATTTTCTAGGTCCTGTTTTAATTCTATAAATTCTATTTCAGAAATAATATTGTTGGTTTTATCTACATATAAATCTTTCAATGCTTTTTTTAAAATATTTCTTTTTTGTATATATGCCTCTTTTTCTTTTTCAAAGCCTTTTTGGTTAAATACATTTTTATTTTGCTCTTGATAAATCATTTCCATTTCATCTTTATTAGCATATCTTTTTAATATATTTCTTAAATAGTCAATAACGATTTTATTCAATTTTTCTTCATTAAAGTAGTGTAAACTACAAACTCCATTTCTATATCTTATATTATTTGTACAACAATAGTAAGTTTCAATGCTGTCTTCTTTAAATTTTCGTTTGTTCATTCTTCTTCTAACAGTCATTGTTCTACCACAATCTCCACACATAACTAGCCCTTTTAACAAATAATCATATTTTTTATTGCAATTAGCCACATTTTTGTTTTTCATTTTCCTAACTTTTTCAAAAACATCTTTGCTAATAATTGGTTCTACAGCATTTTCTGTTACGATCCATTGTTCTTTATTTAATTTAATTTTTTTCTTACTTTTATAACTTATTTTATCGAACTTTCTTTGTACTAAATTTCCTATATATATTGGATTTGCAAGTATTTGATTTATAGTGGATACCCCCCATAAATTAGTTGTATAAGTTTTATTAATATTTCTTTGATTATAAATTGATGGTGGCTTAATATTTTCATCAGATAATTTTCTAGCAATCATAGTCGGAGTTGTACCTTCTAGCCTTAATTTAAAGATTTTTTTTACAATTTTACTTGCATATTCATCAATTTCTAATTTACAATTATTCTCTTTTGAACGTCTATATCCATATGCAACAGTACTTCCCATATATAATCCTTGTCTCATTTTATTTTGCCTTACACTTTTTATTTTTTTAGATATATCTTTCAAATACCAGTCATTAACAATCGTTTGAAATGGTATCATATCTTCTACACCATTTGGATTTAATGTATCAAAGTTTTCTAATATAGCAATATATCTGATATTATGTTCTGGAAAATATTTAAACATATAATGGCTTGTTTCAATAAAATCTCTACCTAACCTAGATGTATCTTTCGTAATGACCGTATTTATTTTTCCTTTTCCGTATCTCTGTAATCATTTTCTTAAATTGTGGCCTTTCAAAATTGCCTCCACTATATCCATCATCAATAAAAAACTCACATTCTCCGAGATTATTTTTATTTATATAGTTTTTTATTAATTCTCTTTGGTTTGTAATACTCTCACTTTCTCCTTTTTTCTCATCCTCCTTTGATAGTCTAATGTATGCTGCGATTTTCTTCATATATCATCTTCCTTCCACAAATTAATATATGAAAAAATACCTAACTGATTATAAGTATAACGTGCTCTATACTTTTTGTCAGCCCTTTTTAAGTATTTTCTAATTCTAAAAATTGTTTAAATAGCTTTAGTATTTTACTTTCTATATTTTCTTTTGTTTCATCATAAATAAATATAACTTTTTCTTCATTCATTATTCCTTATCTCCAGTCTTTTTTGTAATATTACATTTTATGAGTTTTGCTATTATTTATGATTTTGGTAATTTGTTTATTTTAACCCATTCTATATATTAAAGTTCGTTTAATTTTATTAAACTGGACAAATTTTAGAATTTTTTTAATTTTTTGTATTTTATAATTAAATTTTTCATTTTTCATTAAGTAATAATTTATTTTTAATCAAAAAATTAGATAAGGTTCAATTCCTATCTAATCTTTTGGTAAAAAATTATACTTATTTCTCATCTCTATTATATATTTTTATTTTTTATAAAACTTCCTTTAAATTCTTCTGCCAAAATATCCATTTCAATAGTATCATAATATTTTCCATTGATAAATTTGCATTTTCTTCGTCTTCCATATTCTTTAAATCCACATTTTTGATAGCATTTTAAAGCTCTTTCATTAAAACTCATCAAATCAAGCTTTATATTATTTAAATTTAAATAATTAAATCCATAGTCTAATATAAGTCTAATTGCTTCTGTTCCATAACCCTGACTTCTATATTCTTTGTCTCCTATAAAAATTCCAAGTGTTGCTGTTCTATTAATAGCATCATAATTTTCTAATCCTACTGTTCCTATAAGTTTATCACTATCAAGTGTTACAATAAAAAAATTATAATTTTTATCAATACTTTCTTCAAAATATTTCTTTTCTCCTTCTAGTGTTGTTATAATGGCACTTCTACCTATATAATCCGTTGTTTGAAAGTCATTTAGCCATTCTGTAAATTTTTCTATCTCTTCACAATTTTTTGGTGATAAATAAATTCTTTCTCCTATTAATTTTTTAAAATATTTTGACATTACATATCATCTCCAATCATTTCCTTTAAATATTTATTTGTAAATCTATTTAACTTATCTATATTTTTCTCTAATTGTTTAATTAAATTATTTGCTTCAGTATATGCCATATCGTAATCTGTCTGATTAACTTCTAATCTTTCATATGCTTTTTTTAATTCATCTTCATCAAGTAATATTATTTTTCCTGTAGGCATTACAACAACATCAAGGTATAAATCATCTTCATAGGGTATGCCATTTTCTTTATCAATCTTCCTTGCTATATCAAAATACCATTCAATAACTTCATTTTTATCATTATACATGGCTGTTAATCTATATTTCTTATTATAGTCATAAAATTCAATCCATTTATAATTATCATTTGCCATACATAAATTGGTACTTTCAATCATGTATGGTTTATACATTTTATTAAAGTTAATTAAAGCAATATCTCCCTTAAAGTCAGAATTATTAAAACTTTTTATTTTTAAATTTCCATTTTGCACAATTTCCATATTATTAGGATTGGTAACAAATCTTTTCTTTAAACTAATCCAATATCTCTGTGTAAGTTCATTTTCTACATATATTTCATTTTCAAGAATACCACCATTATTTTGAATAGATTTAGCAGATCCAATATTCGTTTTATCACAATCCATTAACACTCTATCTATTCCCAATTCTTTACACTTTTCTAATGCCAATCTTATTTGTTCTGTGGCTATACCGTTTTCTTCTTTCAGATGGTCTTACACTATCTCCTATATGACCTCCATAATTTAATAATTTTTCATTCAAAAAATGTCTTATTTGTAAATTTCCAACTATTTTTCTATCTGATTTCCTTATAGTTAAATATAAAGTTGCTGGAATTCTATCTTTATCTATTGTATCAATATATAAAGCATTTTTTACTTTTTCTAACCATTTATCAAAATCCTTAATTCTATCAAGTTCACCATCTCCAGCAATTTCGTTTTCTCCATTGTCTAAAAATTCTTGTAAATATTCTTCAACTTGTTTTTTATATTCTTTTGATGGGAATACTAATTCTAACTCTCCTTTTTTTACTTTTCTAAAATTATTTCCAATCTTTTTTGATGTATCAATTATATCATTCATTCCTATCACTCCTTTTACTTTTTTATAAAAAAATAAAAGCCGTACAAAAAAATCTTTTAAGACTCCTTTGCAAGACTTTATATATCTTATTTTATAAGTGTAAGTAGTTATCTATATTTTATACTACCCTTTACAGCTCAAGCTATATGCTCTATGTAAACTCTTAAATATGTTTTATATTTTAGCATATCTACTAAATTTTGTCAAATTCGATAAATTTGAAATTTCAGTAATTAACCCTTATATGTTACTTGAAAATTTATGAACTGTTCATTTACAAAAGGCAGGAAAGAGATACAGAGTGTATCTCACAAACACATAGAAAGACAATCTTTCTAGTCCTCTGCTTTTATCAAAAATATGCAGAGAAAATACAGAGTTCCCACTTTGGTATATTGTTAATTTTTAATTAAATTTCATTTTTTCTAGCTTTATTTATAACACTTTTATAAAAACAGCTGATAAAATTGCTAATTTCTTTATTTATATTTCCATATCAAATTTGCAGTTAGGTATTTTTTCTTTATCTTAAATATTTATAAGTCCAGGGGATTTTTTGTTGCCTAAACAATTGTCTCCATCTAAATGTAAAATTGTACCTGTTTTTACTTGTATATTTGTTCTTTTAGCTGTTTCAATGTAATTTTCTTTACAATTTGTATTTTTGCATGCTTCTATAAGTCTTAAGTCAAATTTTTTAATTATATCCAAAGCTGTTTTTTTATCCACTATACATAAATCCTCGAGTGGTGAATCTGCCTTAATTCTATAAGTAGTCCCCTTCAATATTGCATTTTCAGTACCATTACTAAGTTTTATTACTTTTTCTACATTAAATAATACATCTTTTCCATAAGATTTTCTTGTTACATAATCTCCTTTTTTAATTCTTTGTGATTTCATATTATTCACATTCCTTTCTAGGTACAACTAATCTAAAAAAGAATTTTTACTATACCCAATTATTCATTAGGTCTAATATTAGAATATGTTTTCTTCGTCAAATTGTGACAAAAAAGAAGAAAAATAAATGTGTTATTTAATATATTCCTACATTAAATAACACATTTATTGTTAGATATTATTTTTTCTTTAATACGAAACCACATGAATTACTAAATACAATTTCATACTCCTTATTATATTCGTCTAATTCTACTTCTGCATAATCACTATAAAATGCTAGATAATATTTTTGATGTTTTTCTTTTAACCATTGTTCTATTCCTACAAAAAATCCTGTGACTTCATCTATATATATATATTGATTATTTGATAATGCTACCATCCATAAAGATTTTCCTCCTATTCCACTTGCCAAAATGTATGTTTGCTTGTAGTCTATATTTTTATTTTCTTCTAAAAATTCTACCTCTTCTCGTTTCATTATTATTGAATATTTATTAATTGAAATTATATTATTATAGAAAATATTATTAATTACAATATTTTTTTCATATGCTACAGTAATTAAAAATATAGCTATTATATATACACTTAAAAAGATATATATAATTTTTTTGATAATTGAATTGCTCTGTTCTAATATATAATTTAAACTTATACATCCTGAAAATGTTGCTAACATCCAAATAATATAATATGATTTGAAAAAATAATACCTAGATACTATTCCTATTTTATTTCCAATAAAGAGTATTATAGCAAATAATATAGATAATAAAAATAATGTAAACTCTAATATGCTTTCTGGTTTCTTTTTATTTTTTATTAAAAGAATTATATATATAATATTTAAAATTATATAAAATATAAAATTTGTTATATAATTCTCATAATTTTTTCCCTCTACATTAATTGTACTAACTTCAGTTTCAACTCCTTTTGCGAGTGGAAATAGTATAAAAAATGCAAACCCTAATATCAATGGAATGAGTATTATATATATAAATTTTAAAATATTAGATGTACTATATATTTTATTGCTTTGTTTTTTTGTTTCATAAATAAAAAATATAATTACTGATATATAAATTATTGGTATAAAAAATGCATATGAAAAAAATATGCCTAAACTTACTAATGACAATATCGGTAATGATATCTGGTGTTTCAAATTTTCTTTTTTTGTAAGAATCATTAATATTAAAAAAGCTATTATTATATCTAATGCTAAAGATAAATATACATATCCATATAGCATACTATTTAATGGATAGCCTACCATATATAAAAAAGCAAATATACATGCAAGCATATTTGCTTTTTTATTTTGTTTTATACTAACTTTTAGTAGAAAATAAAATAATATACTTGCTAAATATAAAATGCCTAAATCAAATAATATAAAGACATCTATTCTTAACATTACATTATCAAATAATTTAAAACAAATGCCTTCATTTATATATGCTCCTGGCAATCTAAATCTTGTCCCATATATTCCTAATGAATCATTATTTTCTTTAAACAGTAATGTCGATTTTTCATAAAAATATTCTGCAAAATAATAATGTGAACTTCCATCTGTTGTTATATACTTTATATTAAATGGAAAACCATATTGCTTATATGCAATAAATATCACTATTATTAACATAATCATTGAAAAAATTATATCTATTGCTTTCACATAATATTTTTGAATTTTTTTTGTTTTTATCAACATTACTGTTAATATTATTATGAAAATTATATTAAAAATACTTAAGTTTACGAGTGTACATAATACTCCTAAAAAAGTATATACTAAACATACAAGGATATTATAACACAATATTAAAATACAAGATATGCTAAACCATAAGATTATATTTTGCTTTTTATCTGTTTTATGTATTAACATGAATAATACATATATTAAAGTTATTGTAATTAAATACAAAGTTTTCACATTTTCCACCCAGTTGTATTATATCATAAAGTTATTTTTTTTCTATATATTTTTATTATTTTTTCATCTATTATATTGATTATTTTTGCATATATCTCTAATTTTTTCGAGTCTATTATTGATATTTCTTTTTTAGATTTGTATTTAATTTTATGTTCAGCAGTTGACCAAAAATCCATTGCCATTGTACGAATTTGTATTTCTGCTTTCACATAAATATCTTCTCTCTCATATTGCAATGGAACCTCAACTATAAAATGATATGCTGTATACCCACTCTTTTTTGGATATTTTATGTAGTCTTTTTCTTTTAAAACTTCTATATTAGGAATTTTTCTTATAATTTCTACTAATCTACTAATATCATCTTTGAATGTACAAACTATTCTTATTCCTGCTATATCATTAATATTTTCAATCAAATTTTTATAATTACATTCATATTGTTTTCTCTTCATTTTATTGATTATGCTTTCTGGAGTTTTTATTCTACTTGTAATACTATTAATAACATCATAACCACAATACTGTTTTAATGCATCTTTTATTACTTCTATTTGTTCTACGATTGTTTCTCGTGCTTGATTATAAAATTCCATAAGCTTTTCAAAATCCCTATTTTGTATGTTGATTGGAACCATTTGCATTGATGAGACATCCTTATCTTCTTTTTCTATTATGTTGTTTTTCTTAATCTCCTCCTTTCTTTATTTTATATTCATATATTACTATTAAATTGTTTTCTTTGTATTACTAATTTGTGTAATTTCTGTGAATTTTTTCCTTATAGATTTTTAAATATTCATTAATGTTTTGCTGTTAATTGAATTATCAAATTCATATTATCATCTTTAGCTGCTTTGTTTTTTCTAACAGCTCCACATTTTGTACATTTGAATATTATTACATATCCTTTTTTATTATTTAACTCTACTCCTATTGGCTCTAATAAACCATGGCATTCTTCTTTTCTGTCTCCGGGATTTATATCTAGATGTTTAGAATATAAACAATATGGACAATGATTTCTACAAGAATATCCTAGTTTTGATACATTTTTTCCGCAATTTTCACATACAAATCCTTCATCTATTTCTGTAAATTTACTAATATTCATTTTTGTTCTCCTATTTTCTATATATCCTATTGCCTAAAGTCCCCCCCTCCTAAAAACTCTTTTAGTAGGGAATTGGTTGGTATTAAATTTTCTGGTATTGGTTCAAAGAATTTTAGCATGTTTAATATTCTCTTTGCTTCTGCATATTGCTTATCTTGTGGTGTTATTTCTTCTAGCAATTTTGATGCTATATTTTTTAATGCTCCTAATTCATATATTAATGATGTATTAAATATGCTATCTGCTGATTCTTGGAATGGAAAGATATTTTTTTGTTCTCCGTTATTTACTTTTGGCCATGTGTCTATTGTATTTTTAGCCGAATATCCTCTAAATTGATAATCTCTTACTATTCTTCTTACAAGTCTTGTATCTGTAGTTGAAATTCTATTATATCTGTCCATATTTAATACTGTAAGTGCACTTATATAGATTTTATATTTTTGCTCTTTTGGAATTTTACTTGTTAATTCGTCATTTAAACAATGTATTCCTTCCATTACTAATATCTCGTCCTCTGCTAATTTCATTTTTTGTCCGTTATATTTTTTTGTTCCAACTTTAAAATCAAATTGTGGTACTTCAATTTCTTGCCCATTTAATAATTTGCATAAATGCTCGTTTAACAAATTTAAATCTATTGCTTCAATACATTCAAAATCATATTCTCCATCTGGAGTTCTAGGATTTTGACTTCTTTCTACAAAATAATTATCTACTGAAATTGTAACAGGTTTTAATCCATTTAATAGTAATTGTATTCCTAACCTTTGTGCAAACGTTGTCTTTCCTGATGATGATGGACCTGCTATTAGTATTATCTTTATTCCTTTTTTGCCCGCAATTTTATCTGCTATATTTGCAATTTTTTTCTCATGTAATGCTTCATCCATGATTATTATATCTTTTATTCTATTTTCCTTAACTGCATTATTTAACTTGTATACATTATCTATGTTCAAAACTCTATGTATATTATCATATTCTTCTAATGCCCATGCTAGTTTTTTAGTTTCGGTATATTTAGGTAATTCGTTTGGTTTTGATGATGACGGATATCTTATTAATAAACCTTTACCATATTTTACTATATCGAATATTTTAGTTGCCCCTGTGTGGTTAGCAATTTCACCATAAAAATAATTACAATAATTTTCACATTTATACATATAAATTATTGTATTTTCTTTTAAATCAAATTGTAACCTTCCCTTTGATGTATGATTTCTTTCATAAAATTTTTCTGCTTCTTCTCTTGTAAGCTGTACTTTTTCGATTTTTAAATCTTTACTAACTATTTCTTGCATCTTTTGTTTTATTTTTTGTAATAATTCTTCTGTCACTTCTGTATCTTCTGTATCACAATACATTGAGTTTCCTAATTGATAATCTACATTTATCCTTATTTCAGGATATAATTCTTCAAAAGATTTTGCCATAATATATACAAGTGTTCTTCTATAAATATTCATCCCCTCTTTTTGTGATATATCTATTAATTCTATTTTTCCGTCTTTTTTTATTACAAAATCTAAATTTTGATATTCATTATTAAATTTTGCACCTACTACAACATATTTACTATTATTAATTTCTTCTTTTAATAATTCTGATATTTTTGTTTCTTTATTAACTATAATTTCTTTTTCTATATATGTAATTTTCATACTCTCTCTTCCTTGCATAAATAATATTTAGGTTTTTATATTTAAGGTATTTCACCTATAAACCTTTTTGTATTTTCATTTTATATTATATTTTTCTTTTAGTCAATATTTGTAAAATTATTAATATTGTGTTAATATAATATAAGCTTTTATTTATTGAAGGGAATGGATTATTTTATGAAAATTTTAAGTTTAGATACTTCTAGTAATATTTGTACAGTATCAATTCTTGAAGATACGATTTTATTAAAAGAGAATATTTTATATGATTCAAAGAATCATTCTCAAAAAATTATGCCAATTATAGCTCTAACTTTATCTGAGACTAATTTAGAGTTAAAAGATATAGATTTAATAGTGTGTAGTAAAGGTCCAGGATCTTTTACAGGAATTAGAATTGGGATTGCAACTATTATGTCTTTTATAGATAGTTTGAAAATTAATTCAATTGGAATAAGTTCACTTGAATCTTTAATGTATAATGTTATACTAAATGAAAGTCAGAAATTAAATTATAAATATATTTGTTCTTTGATTGATGCTAAAAATGATAATGTATATTTTGAACTTTTTTCTGGTTTAAATAGTAAAAGTATTATACCAGCAGATTGTAAAAATATAAATGATCTAGTACAAATTTTAAAAGATTATTCAGATGAAATTTGTTTTGTTGGAGATGGTTCTATTAATTATAATAATATTTTAAAGTCTAGTCTGTCTAATGCAATATTTTCTCAACATAACAATATTAGCAGTTTTTCTTTAGGCATTGCAGGTTTTAATGCTTATAATTCTGGTAGAAGAGATAATATCTTACCTTTATATTTACGTAAATCACAAGCAGAACGTCTAAAAAAGAACCAATAATTTAATGAAAGGATTTATATGGAAAAATTCAAAAATATTGCTGATAAAATTTCAATACAACCTATGACAATTTCTGATCTAGAATCAATTTTTACTACTTTGGAAACAGATTTTGATAATTTTTGGAATTATAATATTTTAAAAAGTGAATTAGAAAATTGCAATTCAAAATATTGGGTTGCAAAGTTAAATAATAAAATAGTAGGTTTTGCGGGTATTATTCCAATTTTAGATGAAGCTGATATTACTAATATTGTAGTTCATAAAGATTTTAGAAACCAAAAGATTGGTTCTTTGTTATTAGAAAATTTAATTTCTATGGCACATATACTTAATATAAAATTGATAAATTTAGAAGTTCGTAGATCTAATATACCAGCAATTAATTTGTATAAAAAATATGGATTTACAATTTGTGGATGTAGGAAAAAATATTATCATAATTCTGAAGATGCTATTTTAATGCAAAAACAAATTATTTAGAATTATAAAAAAGAATCCAAATACAGTAAAATGGCACAATGTTAACATTCTACAAACTTTAGATTCTTTTTATTATGTTTAAATTATTTATTAATTTCTTGTTCAATTACCGCCCAAGTTTCATCTAATTCTCTATCTTTTTCCCAAGCAGAAACACCTGCTAGATTGTATTTAGATACTAAAGACACTTTTGCTGCAATTGATTCTAAATCTTCTATCCACATTTTTTTAGTTGTTGATTTAGATGTATATTCTATATAGTATTGTTTTAATTCTTCATCCCATGTTTTTTCTACTCCTTCTGGAATATTAGATTCAACATCTTTCATATTAACAACTTTGCTTGATACACTTCCATCAGTTGTTTCTGTCCAAATTCTTGTATAAAATGGTATTCCTAATATTATTTTTTCTGATTCTACCTCATATGTTTGAATAAATTTTTTTAAATTTGTTTCTACCCAATTATACCCTGCTGTTGTTCCAGCTTTTGTACTTGAATTACCATATTGATCATATGCCATAAATATTAAATAATCAGCTACATTACCAAGTAAATTTCTATCATAACATAAAGACCAGTTTGGTGAACCATCTGGAGCAGTTACATCAACTGAAGTAACCATTCCTATTTCTTTCATACGTGGTACTAATTCTATTATAAATCTTGAAAATACATCTTTATCTTTTTCATACATATTTTCAAAATCTATGTTTATTCCATCTAATTTATATTCTACACTTACATTTATAATATTTTCTATTAGTTTCTGTCTTGCCTCATAATCGTTTAATATATTTGAAGTAACTTTTATTCCCGCTTCTGAATTTGATACCATAGGCCAAACTTTATAGCCATTATCATGTGCCCATTCAATATATTGTTTACCTGATTTTCCTACCTTTTCTTCAAAATTCCCTTTTGAATCAATATAGAAAAATGATGGTGATACAACATTTACTCCTTCTATTTGTTCCCCTTCTCTATTTGGAGCAGAGGCATATTCTGAATAGTAATCCCAAAACATATTTATTTTTCCTGATATTTGAGGCTCTTCTTGTAATTCTTCTCTTATTGTTATTTTATTAACTAAATTGTTTGTTTTCACAAATCCAATTTTTCCATTTTCAGTTCTTACCTTTGACCAACCATTTTCATTATCTGAAATTATTATTACCATATCACCTTTTTGTAATTTTTCTACTGTTCGTGATAAAATTCTTGAATAATTTTTCACACTTGTATTTTTTGAAACAGCTGCTTTTACTTGTCCTCTTTCTAAAGAATCTATGGTTACTGTATCAGTGCTTTCTATATATTCTATCTCAATATCATATACATCTGTCATTTCTGATATTGGTAAAAATGTTTCATCATTTTCTTTAATTGCTGTTGCAGATATCTTTTTGTCAGAACCATTTATATTTATTAATTCTTCTTCATATCCTATTGTAGCGACTTTCTTATTATATGTGGTTATTATTTTATTTATTTGTTCTTCTTCATAAATGTAATTATCAAAAAAATTTCTTAAATCTTTTAATGATATATATATATCATTATCTCTCAATATTAAGTTTTCTTTTAATCTTGATGTAACATTTCTATTATTAATGATTAAATTTGTTGTACCAGTAATATCATCTTTTACATAATATTTTGATGTATTAAGAACAAATATAACTATTCCTAATAATATTACTACTATTATTAGTCTTTTTATTGTAGAAAAAAAACTTTTTTTTGTTTCATTTTTTTCTTGTTTTATTCTTTTCCCTTTTTTATTATTGTTTATATTTTGATTGTCTTTAGCTTCCATAAATACTATATTTCCTCCTAGTTATATTATTATGCTTTTTTATCATTGCTATTTGGGTTAATATATTCTAATGTTCCCTCAACTATTTTATCTATAAATACTACTCCATTTAAATGGTCAATTTCATGGCTTATTACTTGTGCTAGTAATTCTTTTCCTTTTATTTTTCTTAATTTTCCATCTCTATCTAGTGCTTCTATTACAATTTCTGATGGTCTTATTACTTTAGCAAATTTATTAGGAAAACTTAAACATCCTTCTTCTACTTCTTGCTCCCCTTTTTCTTTTAAGATTTTAGGATTTATTAATATAAGTGGCTTATCTCCATCTTCAATATCTATTACTATTATTTGTTTTAATACTCCCACTTGAACTGCAGCTAATCCCACTCCATTTGCTTTGTACATCGTTTCTAACATATCATCTATCAGTTCTTGAATTTTTTCGTTTACTTCCTCAACTTCTCTAGATTTCTTTTTTAATATTTCGTCTCCCTCTTCTCTTATTTTTCTTATTGCCAAATTTATTCCCCCCTTCTTTATATGGTTCATAAAGATTTATATTTTATATCATACTATTTGGATTTATATCTGCCCATATTCTTGTATTCTTTATATTCTTTTTTACATATATTTCTGCTAAACATTCATTTATATCATCATATGCTTGCCTTGTCATTTTCCCTTTTATGATCATTCTCCATCTGATTTTATTTTGTATTTTGTCTATTGGTGATGGCATTGGTTTAAAAATATCAAATTTTTGCCTGTCCATTTTATTGACAAGATTGTTATATACATAATTACTTATTGATAATAATTCTTTTTCATTTGTTCCTATAAAACCAATTATAATTATATCGCAAAATGGTGGATATTTCAACTGTTTTCTTAAAGCAATTTCTATATTATAGAATTCGTCATAGTTTTGCTTTTTTGCTAAATCTATACTAAAATTTTCAGGATTATATGTTTGTATTATCACTTTTCCAGGTAATTTTTCTCTTCCAGCTCTTCCTGCTACTTGAGTTAAAATTTGAAATGTCCTTTCATTAGCTCTATAATCATCAATATTTAAGGTTGTATCTGCTGCAATTACTCCTACTAATGTTACATTAGGAAAATGATGTCCTTTTACTATCATTTGAGTTCCTATTAATATGTCTATTTTATCATCTTTGAATTTGTTTAATATATGTTCATGTGAATTTTTTTTTGTTACTGTATCTACATCCATTCTAATTGTTGAAGCTTCTGGAAATATTTTATGTATTTCTTCTTCTAATTTTTGCGTTCCGGCTCCAAAATATCTTATTTTGTTACTTTTACAATTTGGGCAAGTTGTCAATACTTCTTGTTCGAAACCGCAATAATGGCATTTTAATTTGTTTTCAAATCTATGATATGTCATACTTATATTGCAATTTTTGCATTTTACAGTATACCCACATTCTCTACACATTATAAATGTAGAGAATCCTCTTCTATTTAAAAACAGAATTGTCTGTTTTTTTTCTTTTAGGTTTTTTTCTACTTCTTCCTTTAAGTTTATGCTTAACATTGATCTATTACCTTTTGCTAATTCCTGTTTTAAATCTATTATTTCTACTTTCGGAAGATTAGAATTATTTGCTCTTTTTGTTAGTTTTAACATTGTTATTTTCTTGTTAACAGCATTGTAATATGTATTTATATCTGGAGTTGCACTTCCTAAAACTACAGGAAATTTATTTTGTTTTCCTAAAATATTAGCTATTTCTTTTGTATCATATCTTGGGCTTGATTCTGATTTATATGAACTATCATGTTCTTCATCTATAATTACTATTCCTATATTATCAGTTGGTGCAAATATTGCTGATCTGGCTCCAATTATTATTTTTGCCTTTTTATCTTTTATTTTGTTCCATTCATCAAATCTTTCACCTATAGATAGTTTACTATGCAATACTGCTATTTGTTGTTTTCCAAATCTTGCTATAAATCTATTTATTGTTTGTGGTGTTAATGAAATTTCTGGTACTAACATTATTGATGTCTTTTGTTTTTCTAATACTTTTTCTATTAGTTGTAAATATATCTCTGTTTTACCAGAGCCTGTGACTCCATATAATAAAAATTCTTCATATCTGTTTTCTTGTATTGCTAAATTTACTTTATTAAATGCGTCTTTTTGCTCATCATTTAATTGTAATTTTATAGTTTTTTCTATTTGCTTGTTTTGAAGTGGATTTCTATCTATTTTTTTTTCAACAAACTCTAAATATCCTTTTTTCTCAAGTGTGTTAAGTATTGCTTTTGAACAATCTGTAAACATTTCTACTTCTGCTACTGTTGCCCCTTCATTTTCTTTTAAAAATTCCAAAACTCTTCTTTGTTTTTCCGATTTTATTTTACCTAATTGTATTTCTAATTTTATTTCGTCTATATTCTTTTTTAAATATATTATATTTATTATTTTTTCTTTTATTTTGTTTTTTTGCTTACTTCCCGGTGCTGACATCAATTTTATACATTCTGACACATTGCAGAAGTATTTTTTTGACATCCATTTTGCAAGTCTTATTTGCATATCTGTTAAATTATGCTTTATATTCACTATGTCTTTTACATCATATTCTGATTTTTCTTTTATTCCTACAACATATGCTTCTTCTAAATTCTTCATTTTTCCAAATGGCACTAATACTGTACTTCCAATTATAACTAATCCTTCTAATTTTTTTGGAATATTGTAGTCGAATGTTCTGTTCAGGCTTTTAGCCTTTGTATCAATTATTACTTCTGCTATCATTTTATTTCCTTTCATTTTTTGATATTTTATCATTATATTATTAAAATTGCAAAGCATTTTTATGTATAAAAAAATATGACCTATTCAGTCATATTTAATTTTTTAACCATTTCATATATTCATTTATTATTACATCCGCCGCTTGTTCTGGCGTAATATTTGTTGTATCAACAACTAGATCATAATTAGATATATCTTCCTTATGTACACGATATAATTTCCAGTATCTTTCATTTTCTAAATTAAATCTTTTTATCAGATCTTTCTTATGATCTTCTAAAGTTAGAAAATTTTCTACATTTTTTCTATTTGCATCATTAAATGCCCTTTTTGCTGCTTCATCTATATCAACTTTTAAATACACTTTAAAAGATTCTGGCACTGCATACCACCCTAATCTAGCATCTATTATAAAATTGTCATGTTCTTTAGCATATTCAGAAGCACTTTTTTCTATTTGCATATCTATTTCTGGATGATTCCCTAAATATTCATTAAAACTTGTGATATCCATTCCCATTTCTTTTGCAAGTTTTCTTACATATTCTCCATTTCTATATACCCCATAATTTAATTTTTGAATTAGAATTACTGAAATAGTTCCTTTACCAGAAGCCAAATCTCCTGCTAATGATATTATGTTTTTTTTATTTTTCATTTTTATCTCCATTTTCTTCTCTAATTATTTCAACCTTTCCTTCTGCTATTTCATTTGCTGCTAATGTAACTGGTGATACTTCATTAACATCTGTTAAAGGTTTATCTCCATTTGCTATTTGTCTTGCTCTTTTTGATGTTGCAATTACTAATTCATATCTATTTTTAGCTTTTGTCAATAATTCTGTTACACTTGGTTTTACCATCATAGCTAATCATCCCCTTTTTTATATACTATAATTATTCTTCTTCTTCAGATATGTTTTTATCTATTCTTCCTGCAACTGTTTCTGGTTGTACAGCTGATAAAATAACATTTCCTGAATCCATTATTAATACAGCCCTAGTTCTTCTTCCACAAGTGGCATCAACTGCTATCTTATTATCTTTTGCCTCTTGCACCATTCTCTTTATTGGTGCTGATTCTGGACTTACTATCGCAATTATACGATCTGCAGAAACTATGTTTCCAAATCCAATATTTACTAATTGCATAATATTTCCTCCATTCATTTATTTTTTATGCTTTTTATTATTTTACTACTTTTTTCTCTTTTTAGCAACCTTTTTTATAGGTTTTTCTTCTTTTACTATTTCTTCTATATCTGAAGTCTTTTTTATTTCTTCTCTGTTCTCTTTAGTTCGTATTATTATTGATTTGAAACAATAATATATTGGCCATATATATGAAGTAGCTGTAATATATAATATTTTGTTAAAGCTAAATAAATTTGTAATTCTTTCTATTAGCAAAATATGTATTGCTAATACTAAAAATTCTATTCCATAAATTGCAGTAATTCCATTATCTTTTTTATATGCTACTTCAAATATTAATATTGCTATGAATACAAATATAGTATACGAAATTTTTATATAAATGTCAGCTATATCTGGTGTACATAATATATTGTTTATATTTAAACTTATAAAATATAATTGGATTACTACCGCATATAATATATTTATAAATATATCTATATTACATTTTTTATTTATTATATTTGTCTTTTCTTTTGATTTTTTATTTTTCATGAATTTTCTCCTCATTTTATATTCTCTTGCTTTTTATTATATTTTCATTCAAGTTCATACATTATTATACTTAATATATTTAATGCAACTGTTTCTGTTCTTAAAGTTCTATTTCCTAATGTGATACTTTTTGCTCCATTTCTTGTTAGTATTTCCATTTCTTCAGGTGCTATACCTCCTTCTGGTCCTATAATTACTGCTATCTTTAAATTATATTCTTTTTTAAATTCCATATTTTCTTTTAATAATTTTATTTGATCTTTTAGTTTGTTATTTTTTTCATTTTCATATGCCAACAATATTATATCATAATTTTCAAATTGTTCCACTATTTTATTTATATTAGATATAATATTTATTTTTGGAATTATATTTCTTTCAGATTGTTTTGCTGCTACTTCTGAAATTTTTTGCCATCTTTGTACCTTTTTTTCTTCTTCTTTTTGATTTAATTTTACTACACACCTTGACATATTTATTGGTGTTATTTCTGCCACACCTAATTCTACTGATTTTTGAATTATGAATTCCATTTTATCTGATTTTGGAAGTCCTTGGTAAATATGTACATAAGTTTTAGGTTCTTGATTTGATACTGTTTTTTCTATTATACTGCATAAAATTTTTTGTTTTTCTACTTCTTCTATTTTGCATAAATAATTTTGGCTATTTTTTATATTACATATTTCTAATTTATCTCCTATGTTTTTTCTTAATACATTTTTTATGTGATTTACATCTTCACCTATTATTATTACTTTTTTATCTTGTATATTTTCTTGATTAACAAAAAATTTAGGCATTGTTTTATTCCTTTCTTTTATATAATTTGCCAATATAATTATTGAATAAAAAAGAAATGCATTCACTTAATATGCATCTCTTTTAATGTTTTGTAGTCATGATGTAAATTCCATGCTTGTATTTATTAAATTATTTAGACATAGCTTCTTCTATCGCTACTGCAACTGCTACTGTTGCACCAACCATTGGATTATTTCCCATTCCTATTAATCCCATCATTTCAACATGTGCTGGTACTGATGAACTTCCTGCAAATTGTGCATCTGAGTGCATTCTTCCCATTGTATCTGTCATACCATATGAAGCAGGTCCAGCTGCCATATTGTCTGGATGAAGTGTTCTTCCCGTTCCACCACCTGAAGCCACTGAAAAATATTTCTTTCCTGCTTCTATTCTTTCTTTTTTGTATGTTCCTGCTACTGGATGTTGGAATCTTGTTGGGTTTGTAGAGTTTCCTGTGATAGATACATCAACATCTTCCATCCACATGATTGCTACACCTTCCCTAACATCATTTGCTCCATAGCATCTTACTTTGCTTCTTTCTCCATCTGAATATGAGATTTCTTCTAATACATTTACTTTACCAGTAAAGAAATCAAAGTCTGTTTTTACATATGTAAATCCATTTATTCTTGAAATTACTTGTGCTGCATCTTTTCCAAGTCCATTTAATATAACTCTTAATGGTTCTTTTCTTACTTTGTTTGCTGATTTTGCAATTCCAATTGCTCCTTCAGCTGCTGCAAAACTTTCGTGTCCTGCTAAAAATGCAAAACATTTTGTTTCTTCTGATAATAACATTGAACCTAAATTTCCATGTCCTAATCCTACTTTTCTGTCATCAGCAACTGACCCTGGTATACAAAAAGCTTGCAATCCTTCTCCTATTGCTTTTGCAGCATCTGCAGCTTTTGTACATCCTTTTTTGATTGCTATTGCTGCACCTAGAGTATATGCCCAAGCTGCATTTTCAAAACATATTGGTTGTACTCCTTTTACTATTTCATATGGATTAAATCCTTTGTCTGTACATATTTTTAATGCATCTTCAAAATCTTTTATTCCGTATTTTTCCATTACTGGTTTAATTTGGTCTATTCTTCTTTCATAACTTTCAAATGTTACTGCCATTTTTATTCCTCCTTATTAACATTTTTTATTACCATGCTTATATGGTCTTGTTTCATTATAGTTCATTTTTTCTAAAATAATTTTTTCCAAATCAATATTATTTCCACCACAAAAATCGAATATTCTAATCATTACGTCTGCTAATTCTGATGGTATCCCACAAGGTTTATGACCTTCCTCATAATATGTTTGATTAATTCCTTTTCCTTGTCTATATTCTTCAAAAGCTTCTGATAATTCGCTATGCATCAATGCAATAACTTCTCCAAAGTTTTTATCCTTCTCCCAAAAACCATGTTTTACGCTATTTTCATGTGCTCTTTTAACTAAAGCATTTATCATATTATTTTATTATTCCTTTCTTGGATCAATTTTTTTAACTGCCTCGTTAAATCTTCCATATGTTCCAGAAGCTTTTTCAATTGCCTCCATTGGTTCAATTCCTTTTTTGATGTTATCCATCATTTTTCCTAAATGAACATATTTATAACCAATTATTTGGTCATCTTTGTCTAATCCAAGTTCTACTATGTATCCTTCTGCTAGATTTAAGTATCTAGGTCCTTTTAATGAACTTGAATAAATCGTTCCAACTTGGCTTATGTGTCCTTTTCCTAAATCTTCAAGTCCTGCTCCTACTGGAAGTCCTCCTTCTGAAAATGCAGTTTGGCTTCTACCATATACTATTTGTAAGAATAATTCTCTCATAGCAGTATTTATAGCATCACATACTAAATCTGTATTTAATGCTTCTAGTATTGTTTTACCTGTTAGTATTTCTCCTGCCATTGCAGCTGAATGCGTCATTCCTGAACATCCGATTGTTTCGACTAATGCTTCTTGTATTATTCCTTCCTTTATATTTAATGTTAATTTACATGCCCCTTGCTGTGGTGCACACCATCCAATGCCATGTGTTAATCCTGATATGTCTTTTATTTCTTTTGCTTTTACCCATTTTCCTTCTTCTGGTATTGGTGCTGGTCCATGGTCTACTCCTTTTGCAACATGGCACATTTCTTCTAATTCTTTTGAATAAATCATTTTAATTACTCCTTCCATTGTTTTATTTGTATCAAAACCTTTTTAGGTTAGATATTAACTACTTATAATTACTTTGCATAAAAATGTTATTATATAGTTATTTCCTATATAAAATTTGATTTCTTGCCTTTGTTTCATCTTTACTAGATATATATTCAACATTTTGTATGCTTTCGTATCCAGATGTTTCAAAATCAACTATGTTTTTTATATTTTTTATGTATACTCCTTCTTCATAACTCTCATTGTCTACTATATTATTTGTGTCTCTTATATATTTTTGTAGTATGTCACGTTCTTCTTTATTGCAACATTCTATTCCTTGATTTAAATACTTATATCTCCATATTATATGTCTTTGATAATTATCGTATTTAGAATTTTGTAGATTTTCATAATTGCATTCCATTCTAAATTTAGATTTTTTTATTATTATTGTTATATTACTCCATAATCTTTGACCTGATTTTCTAAATTCTTCACGTAAGGCTTTTATGTTTTCATATAATATTTCTACAAGTTTTAAATATTCATCTTCTTCTATATTAAATTTATTAGGTATTTGATATACATTTATTGGTTTTCTTTTTATTATTCCTTTTGGGATGTAATAGAAGAATAGTTCACCTGTTTGCAGTGATCCTAATCTATCTATTACTGATGCATATAAATATACTTCTTCCCATCTTTCAGGTATCATGTAAAATAATTTTTTCTGTATTTCTTCATATTTTTCTCTTATATTTTTAGTAATTTTTAGCATAGGTTTATTCCTTTATTAATATACTTTCTCCTGTCATTTCTTTTGGCTTTTCTATACCTATTAATTCTAAAATAGTTGGAGCTAAATCAGCTAATTTACCTGATTTTATTTTATTTTCTTTATTATTACTTATTAATACAAGTGGAACTGGATTTGTTGTATGTGCTGTATGTGGATCTCCTGTTTTATAATCTATCATTTGCTCTGCATTTCCATGATCTGCTGTCATTAATATTGTTCCATCTTTTTTTAGCATTTCTTCTACAATCTTTCCAACACATTTATCAACTGCTTCTATTGCTTTTATTGCTGCATTTAAATTACCTGTATGGCCTACCATATCTGGATTTGCAAAATTTAAGATTATACAGTTATATTTATCAGATTGTATTGCTTCTATTACTTTATCTGTTACTTCATATGCACTCATTTCTGGTTTCATATCATATGTTTCTACTTTTGGTGATGGTACTAATATTCTATCTTCACCTGGATATTGTTTTTCTTCTCCTCCATTAAAGAAAAATGTTACATGTGCATATTTTTCTGTTTCTGCTATACGTAATTGTGTTAATCCTTTTTTTGATAATACTTCTCCTAATGTATTTACTATTTGCTCTTTTTTAAATGCTACTTTTACATTTGGCATTGTATCATCATAATTAGTAAAACATACAAAATATAAATCTAATTTTTTTGTATCAAATCCATCAAATTCTTGATCTACTAGACTTCTTGTTATCTCTCTAGCTCTATCTGGTCTAAAGTTGAAAAATATAACAGAATCATGATTTTCTATTGTTGCAAGTGGCTTATCTCCATTACATATTACGGTAGGCTCTATGAATTCATCAAATACTTCTTTTTGATATGAATTTTCTATTGCTTTTAATGCTGAACCTGATTGGTTTCCATTTCCATTTACTAATGCATCATAACATTTTTGTACTCTTTCCCACCTTTTGTCTCTGTCCATTGCATAAAATCTTCCTGATAATGTTGCTATCTTTCCAATTCCCTTTTCTCTCATTTTATTTTCTAATTCTGCAACATATTCATCTGCTGATGATGGTGGTGTGTCTCTTCCATCTAAAAAACAATGTACATATACATTTTCAAAATCTCTTCTTTTAGCCATTTCTAATAATCCATATAGATGACGTATATGACTATGAACTCCTCCATCTGAAACTAGACCCATTATATGCAATTTAGAATTATATTTTTTACAATTTTCTATTGCTTCTATAAATTCTGGTATTGAAAAGAAATCACCATCTTCAATAGATTTTGTTATTCTAGTTAATTCTTGATAAACGATTCTGCCTGCCCCTATGTTAGTGTGCCCTACTTCTGAATTGCCCATTTGCCCTTCTGGTAATCCTACGTCCAAACCGCTTGTGTATCCTATTGCAGTTGGATATTTTTTCATTAGTTTATCTATATTAGGTGTATTTGCTAATTCTACTGCATTTGCATCTTTGTTTTCATTAATACCAAATCCATCTAATATCATTAGCATTACTGGTTTCTTTTCCATTTTTCTACCTTCTCTCTTCATGTTTATTTATTGTAATTTACAATATTTGAAAATTCTTCTACTTTTAAGCTTGCTCCACCAACAAGCCCTCCATCTATATCTGACATTTCAAATAATTCTTTAGCATTTGTAGCTTTTACGCTACCGCCATATTGTATTATAACTCTATTTGCTGTGTCTTGTCCATATTTTTCGACAATTTTCTTTCTTATTTGTTTTATTGCTTCATTTGCATCCTCTTTTGTAGCTGTTTTTCCTGTTCCAATTGCCCAAATTGGTTCATATGCTATAATTACTTGTTCTACTTGTTCTTTTTCTAAACCTTCTAATGCTTTTTCAGTTTGATCTGTAATTATTTGTATTGTTGTGCCATTTTCCCTTTGTTCTAATGTTTCACCTACACATACAATTGGATTTATTCCTACTTGCAATGCCTTTTTTATCTTTTTATTAACTGTTTCATCTGTTTCTGCAAAATATTGTCTTCTTTCAGAATGTCCTATTATTACATATTCAACTCCTATTGCTTTTAACATCTCTGCTGATATTTCTCCTGTATATGCACCTTTTTCTTCCCAGTGCATATTTTGTGCACCTATTTTTATATTTGTTCCTTGTGCGTTTAATATACTATAAAATATATCTGTATATGGAACACATAAAACGACTTCATTTTCTGTATTCTTTACTTTTTCTGAAAGTTCTTGTATAAAATCTATTGCTTCTTTTGGAAGCATATTCATTTTCCAATTCCCAGCAATTACTTTTTTACGCATTACAAACCTCCTTATTTTTTATTATTTCTATAATAGATTCAATTAATTCTTTTGGAGTTGAAGCTCCTGCCATTATACCTACTTTTTCAAATTGTTCAATATAATTTAAATCTATATCCGTTTCATTTTCTACAAAAATAACATTTTTACAATTATCGCATGATATCTCATATAATTTATTAGTATTAGAACTTTTTTTATCTCCTATTATTATCATTAAATCTACATCTTTCGATATTTTTTCTGCTTCTTTTTGTCTTAATTCAGTTGATAGGCATATTGAATTTATTATTTTTAATTCTATATTTTCTCCTAAAATTTCTTTTAATTTCTCTGCTATTTTTTGAAACTTTGCTAAATTATATGTGGTTTGTGTTATTAGAATTACCTTTTTTATTCCAGTTTTTTTTAATTTTTCAACTGCTTTTTCTAAATCACAAATATCTTGTATTAATCCAGAATTTTTTCCGCAGAAACTATAAGTTCCTATAGTTTCTGGATGATCTGCCTTTCCCACTAAAAATATATAATATCCTTTACTTGCGTGTTCTTCTACTATTTGATGTATTTTTAATACTTTTGGACATGTCAAATCTTTTAATTCTATTTTTAGTTCTTTTGCCTTATCATATATACTTTTTGCTATTCCATGTGCTCTTATAATAACTTTTCCTTGTGCTTGCTCAATATTTTCTATAAATATTAATCCTTTTTGTTTTAATTTATATATTACATTTTTATTATGAACTAATTCTCCTAAACAATATATTTTATTTTTGCTATGCTCTAGTTCTTTGTTAGCAATTTCTACTGCATTTCTAACTCCATTACAAAATCCACTTGTTTTGCCTACTATTAATTTCATTTTTTCTCCATCTTATATTTAATTTATTTATTTAATAAACATTCTACCCCTGGTAGTTTTTTACCTTCTAAAAATTCTAATGATGCTCCTCCTCCTGTTGAAATATGTGTCATTTTATCTGCTAATCCTGCTTTTTCAACTGCTGCTGCTGAATCTCCTCCACCTATTATTGTTATTGCTCCTTCTAATTCTGATAATGCTCTTGCTATTTCATTTGTTCCTATTGCAAATTGCTCAAATTCAAATAGTCCTACAGGTCCATTCCAAATTACAGTTTTTGCTCCTTTTAGGTTTTCTTTAAACATTTCTATGGTCTTTTCTCCTATGTCAAATCCTTCCCAATCATCTGGTATTTCTGTCCATTTTACTGTTTTACTTTCTGTATCTTGTTTAAATTCTTTTCCTACTTTTGTGTCTACTGGCAATATTAATTTTACACCTTTTTCTTCTGCCTTTTTCATTTCTTCGATTGCTAAATCTGCTTTATCTGGTTCGCATAGCGAATTTCCTACATTATAACCTTGTGCTTTGAAGAATGTATATGCCATTCCTCCACCTATCATTAATGTATCAACTTTTTCTAATAAACTGTCTATTACACCTATTTTGTCAGATACTTTAGCTCCTCCTAATATTGCTACAAATGGTCTTTCTGGATTTTCTAGTGCTGATCCTAAAAAGTTTAATTCTTTTTCCATTAGGAATCCTGCTACTGCAGGTAAATATTGTGCAATTCCTGAAGTTGAAGCATGTGCTCTATGAGCTGCTCCAAATGCATCATTTACATATATTTCTGCCATAGATGCTAATTGTTTTGCAAAATTTGGATCATTGTCTGTTTCTTCTCTATGAAATCTTATATTTTCAAGAAGTAATATTTCTCCTTCTTTTAAATTTGCTGCTTTTTGTTTTGCATCTTCTCCAATTATATCTTTAGCTAAAATTACTTCTATTCCTAATTGTTTTGATAATTCTTTTGCAACTGGTGCTAGTGAAAATTCTGGTTTTACTTCTCCTTTTGGTCTTCCTAAATGAGATGCAAGTATTATTTTACAGTTTTTATCTAATAAATATTTTATTGTTGGCAATGCTGCTATTATTCTTCTGTTATCTGTAATGTTTTTATTTTCATCCATTGGTACATTAAAATCACATCTCAAAAATACTTTTTTTCCCTCTAGTTCTATATCTTTTATTGTTTTTTTATTCATTAAATATCCTTCTTTCTTTTATAATATTATACAAATAGGAAAAACTATTTATAGCTTTTCCTATTACATTAATTTATTTATGGTCTACTGATGACATATAACAAGCTAAATCTACTAATTTGTTTGAATATCCCCACTCATTATCATACCAAGCTACTAATTTTACAAATGTATCTGTTAACATTATTCCAGCTGTACTATCAAATATTGATGTATGTTCATCTGTTAGAAAATCTGATGAAACTACTGGTTCATCTGTATATTCTACTATTCCTTTTAATTCATTTTCTGATGCTTGTTTCATTACTCTACATATTTCTTCATATGTTGTTGGTTTTTCTAAATTACATGTTAAATCAACAACTGAAACGTCAACTGTTGGCACTCTAAATGCCATTCCTGTTAATTTTCCGTTCAATGAAGGTATTACTTTTCCTACTGCTTTTGCTGCTCCTGTTGATGATGGTATAATATTTGCAGCAGCTGCACGTCCTCCTCTCCAATCTTTCTTTGATGCTCCATCTACGGTTTTTTGTGTTGCAGTTGTAGAGTGAACTGTCGTCATAAGTCCATCTTTAATTCCAAAATTATCATTTATTACTTTTGCAAGTGGTGCTAAACAGTTTGTTGTACATGATGCATTTGATACAATATTCATATCAGGTGTATATTCTTTATTGTTAACTCCCATTACAAACATTGGTGCATCTTTTGATGGAGCACTTATTATTACTTTTTTTGCTCCTCCTTCTAGATGTGCTGATGCTTTTTCTATTGTTGTAAATACTCCTGAACATTCTAATACATATTCTACTCCAAGTTCTCCCCAAGGAATATTTTTTGGTTCCATTTCATTAAATACTTTTATTACTCTTCCGTTTACTATTAAATTTCCGTCTTTTTCTTCTACTTTTCCATTAAATTTTCCATGTACAGTGTCAAATTTTGTCATATATGCCATATAATCTGCTGTTACAAATGGGTCATTTACTGCTACTACTTCTACCTCCTCTTTTCCTAATGCTGCTTGGAAAGATAATTTTCCAATTCTTCCAAATCCATTAATTCCAATTTTAACTGACATATTTTTTCCTCCTTTTGATAATTGTCAAATTTTTAAACAATTACCACAAATTATAATATATTATTGCCATTTTAAGGCAACTTTATTCTATAACAAAAAAGAATACTTTTCAAGTATTCTTTTAACTTTTTTTGTAATCATTTTGAAAGTTCAAAATAAAATTCTACACCATTTTCTTTATTAATTACTCCAAAATCGTTTCCATAATTATTCATAATAGCCTTTACTAGTGCTAGACCTATTCCAGTTCCTCCATCTTCCCTATTTCTAGATTCATCTGCTTTATAAAATCTTTTCCAAATTCTATCTAAATCTTCTTCATCTATATTTTTTCCAGTATTAAATACTTTTACTCTTACTTTATCTTTTATTATTTCATTTTCTATACTTATATATTTTTCTCCATTTGCTTCTTTTACATGTTTAATTGCATTTGTTAGATAATTTGTCAATACTTGCTCAATGTAAAAATTATCAGCTAAAACATTAATTTCTTCTTCACCATCAAATCTAATTTCTGTTTGCTTTTCTTCTACCATAACTTTTGTTTTTCTTATTATTTCTTTTTCTAATTCAACTATATTAAATATTTTATTATCAAATGATCTCATATCATTCTCTAATTTCATTAATTCTAATAACTGTTTTACTAGCTTATCCATTTTGTTTGATTCATCTAATATTACTTCCGCATAAAATTTTCTACTTTCATCATCAGTGCTTACATTTTCTAAAAGGCCTTCACTATATCCTTGAATTAAAGCAATTGGAGTTTTTAATTCGTGTGATACATCAGATAAAAAACTACTTCTCATCTGATTTATTTTTGATTTTTCTTCAATATCTTTTTCTAGCTCTCTGTTTGTTGTTTTTAATTGAGTTATTGTTGTTTCAAGTTTTGTAGACATTGAATTTATACTCTTTCCTAAATCGTCAATTTCGTCTCCTCGATTTGTTTCTTTATATTTATGGCTAAAATCTAAATTTGACATTCTTTTTGCTATATTATTTAGCTCTTTGATCGGTTTTGTGAATTTTTTTGCTATATATGATACTATTATTCCTCCAATTAATATTACAAATATAGCTATTAAATACAAAAATCTATTTGAAATCCTTACACTTTCCCTTATTGATGTTAATGGTAATCTTATAAATAACAAATATCCATTATCTAAAGTTGCAGATAATAGTATGTAATTTATTCCTGTTCCTATATCTTGAACATTTCTTATTGTATAATTTTCTTCATCTTCTATTATATAATAGTCTTTTTTATTATATGGTTCTAATTGCCCAAATTCTCTTAAAACTCCTATATAATCTTTATTAGTACTATAAATTGTAATATTTTTATCTGTTTTAATTACTATTTCAAAATTATTGTTTATTGATATTTTTTCTAATTTTTCTTCTAAATCTGATAAATAATAAGTCTCATCTGTAAAAGAATTTATTTGTTTATACACTAATTTTAATGTATTTACTTTACTGTATAAATAAAAGCTTTCTAGTATGAAATTATTTACAATTATTAGAAATGTTATTATTAATCCTACTACTACACATAATGATAGAAATAACTTTACTTGTATTGACTTTACTTTTTTGTTTATTTGTTCTTTCATTTTACTTCGAATTTATATCCAACTCCCCTCATTGTTTGGATATATTTTCCTTTCTTACCTAATTTATGTCTTATTTTCTTTATATGACTATCTATTGTTCTTGAGTCTCCATAATAATCATAATTCCATACATTGTTTAATATTTTATCTCTGGAAAGTGCAATATTTTCATTCTCTAATAAATATTTTAATAATTCATATTCCCTTAAACTTAATTCTGTTTCTTTTCCATCTACTTTTACAGTTCTAGCATCTTGATCAAGAACTATTCCACCATAGTCTTTAACTTGATTTGGATTCTTTTGTGTTCTTTTTAATATTGCTTCTACTCTAGCTACTAATATTTTAGGACTAAATGGTTTTGATATATATTCATCTACACCTAGTTCAAATCCAAATAACTCGTCTTGCTCTTCTCCTCTTGCTGTTAACATTATTACAGGTATATTAGAGGTTTGTCTTATTTTTCTTAATACAGACCATCCATCTAATTTAGGCATCATTACATCTAACAATATAACAGCTATTTTTCCTTCGTTTTGTTCAAAAACTTCTATCGCTTTTTCTCCATCTTCTGCCTCTAGTGTTTTATATCCTTTTTGTGCTAAAAAATCTTTTATTAATTTTCTCATTCGTGATTCATCATCTACTATTAATATAGTTGTATCTAGCATAATTTTTCCTCCATTTGAATTTTTTTACTTATAATAAAGTATAGTTTATTTTTATGTCTATTTTGTGAATATTTTAATTTTTTACGTAAATAGTTTGTGTCTTATATGCTAGTTTTACTCCGTTTTTTTCTAATATTTTCATAATATTATAGTTTATTTTTTCTTTTAGATTTAAATATTCATTATAATTTGTAATATCCAAATATGCTATTACTACTATTTCAATTCCATTATCTAAAATATTTTGGAATTTTACACTAATTGTATTATTATATACTTTTTCTTCACTTGATAACATTTTTTCTATTTGCGTTTTTATTTCTTCAACTTTTTCTAATGGTGTTTCTAATGTTAATTCTATACTAGTTTTATATCTCCTTTTATTTAATTCATTCCAATTTGTAATTGTTGCTGATGATATTTCTGAATTTGGTATATGTAAAACTGAATCATCTGGGGTTCTTATAGATGTACTTCTAAATGTTATACTTTCAACTGTTCCTTCATAATTTAATAATTGTACATAATCTCCTACTTTAAATGGTCTATCTAAAAGTATTACTACCCCTCCAAATAAATTTTTTGCAGTATCCTGTGCTGCAAGTGTTATAATGACTCCACCTATTCCAAGACCAGCTATAAGTGCCTTTAAATCAAACCCTAATTCTTGTATAATTAAAATTCCTGCAATTATATAAATTATTGTTTTTAATATTTTCAATAATAGTTCAATTGAGTTATTGCTAATATTTCTATCTTCCACATGGTTCATTTTATTTTTTAATTTTACTACAATTCCTTGTCTAGATGTTAAGGCTTGATTACATCCTTTTGCAGTTATTATTATTAATATAATTCTAAAGATTATGTTAATATATTTAATCAAACTTTCGTTTATATTTAATGGTATTTTTAAAAACATTATTGATAGGTAAATTCCTAATAATACAAAAAAGCCTTTTAATGGATTATAGAATGAACTGTTTTTTATTTTTTCTCTTCCATTTAGTTTCAATATTTTTATTATCCAATATGATAAAACCGATGATAAAATTTTAAATATAATTGCTATTACAATTGCTATTATAATACTTATTATTTGCTCTTTAGTAATACTTTTTAGACTATATATAAAATTATTTATTTGCTCCATTTTATACTAGATTTCCTCCTTTTTTAATTGTGCTATTGTTATTGCAAAAAATGAGACAAGATTAAGTTCTGTCCCATTTTACCCCATATAATCTCTTAATTTTTTGCTTCTACTTGGATGTCTTAATTTTCGTAATGCCTTTGCTTCTATTTGACGGATTCTTTCTCTTGTTACATCAAATTCCTTTCCTACTTCCTCAAGTGTTCTTGCCTTTCCATCTTCTAATCCAAATCTTAATTTTAATACTTTGGCTTCTCTTGGAGTTAGTGTTTGCATTATTTCTTCTAATTGCTCTCTTAATAAAATATATGATGCAGCATCATGTGGTGCTGGTGAATCATCATCTTGTATAAAGTCTCCCAAATGACTATCTTCTTCCTCGCCTATAGGAGTTTCTAGTGAAACAGGATCTTGTGCTATTTTTTGAATTTCCATTACCCTTTCTACTGGAATTTCCATTTCTTTTGCTATTTCTTCTGGGGTTGGTTCTCTTCCTAATTGTTGTAATAGATGTCTTGATGTACGTATAAGTTTGTTTATTGTTTCTACCATGTGTACAGGGATTCTTATTGTTCTAGCTTGATCTGCTATTGCTCTTGTAATTGCTTGCCTTATCCACCATGTTGCATAAGTACTAAATTTAAAGCCTTTCGTATAGTCAAATTTTTCAACTGCCTTAATTAATCCCATATTTCCTTCTTGTATTAAATCTAGAAATAGCATACCTCTTCCTACATATTTTTTAGCTATACTTACTACTAATCTTAAATTTGATTCAGCTAATTTTTGTCTTGCATTTTCGTCATCTTCTAATATTCTTTTTGCTAAATCTAATTCTTCTTCATATGTTAATAATGGAATTTTTCCGATTTCTCTTAAATACATTCTTACAGGATCATCTATACTTATTCCTTCAAAACTAGATTCTGTTATATCTTCTAATTTTAAATCTTCAACTTCTTTTAAGTCTTCTATATTAGGCTCATCTTCAAAATCATCTTTTAATACTTCTACTCCCATTTTTTCGAATTCATCAAATACGTCTTCTATCTGTTCTGGGTTTGTATTTTCTAACTCATTTGCAAGTTCATTTAATGTGATTTTTCCGCTATCTTTTGCTTTTTGGATTATCTCTTTAACTCTTGCTTCTGCGTCCATTTCTATTCTTGAATTTTTTGCTGATTTGTCTATGCTTTCAGTTTGTATTTTATTTTCTTTGTTTTCTTCGTTTTTTGCCATTTTTTAATCATTCCTTTCTAAAAGCTTTTATTGCTTTTATTTTAATGTGGCTAATTTTATTATTATATTGTTTAACTCTTGTTCTAAATTCTTTTTATCTTCTTGTTTACTTTTTTCTAATAAGTTTAGTATGTCTATTTTCCTTAAATTTAGTCTTTCTCTTTCATAAATTTTGATTATGTCTTCTAATGCTTTTAGCTTATCTTCTATTCCAAAATCATATGCCATAATTGATGTTATTTGGTTTTGTAATTCTTCACTAAATGTATCTATTAAACTATTTATATTAAAATTTCCATTGCTAAATTCTTTGTATAATTTTGTTATTATTTTTTTGTCTAATTCAAATTTAAAATCTTCTGGTTTTATTTTATCTTTTAGTTCTTGATAAATTCGTTGTGCATCATCATCTAATAATAAAGAAATTATTGTATCTTCACGTTTTTTTACTTCTTCTGTAATTTTTACTTTTTCTTTATTAATTTCTTGCTTCATTATTGGCTTAACTTTTGTTAATATTTTACTACCTTGTGCATTACTATATGATAATTTATTGACTTCTCCATATATTGATTCTTTAGAAATTTGATATTCATTTGCTATTTTTTCTATATATACTTCTCTTTCAATATTATTTTCTACTTTTGATATTAACTTTGCAATTTCAGTTAAAAATTTTATTCTATCTAATGTATTTTCCAAATTTAATTGTGCTTTTAGCACTCTTACCTTATACTCTATTAAAGAAATTGCATCTTCAATTAACTTATTAAATCTTGCAGCTCCATATTTTATAATATATTCGTCTGGATCCTTTGCTCCTTCCATTTGGAGTACTCTAATATCACATCCCATATTTTGCAAAATTTCCATTGATCTAATTACTGCAGCTTGTCCAGCACCATCTGAATCAAATCCTAAAATTATTTGTTCTGCATGTTTCCTAAGTAACCATCCTTGACTTTCTGTAAGTGCTGTGCCTAGTGCTGCAACTACATTTGTTACTCCTCGCTGATGTAATGATATTACATCCATATACCCTTCGACTACTAATATTTTTTTTGTATTTCCTTTTTTGGCCACATTTAAACCAAACAGATGCCTTCCTTTACTATATACTATATTTTCTGGTGAGTTTATGTATTTTGGTTTACTGTCATCTAATACTCTTCCTCCAAAAGCTATTACTCTTCCTCTTACATCACAAATTGGTATTATTAATCTATTTTGATAAAAGTCATAAAATTTTCCTCTGTTATTTTTTTTTACTAAACCTGATTCTAAAATTTCTTTTTCATTAAATCCATGTTTTTTTAATTCATTATATAATTCATCATTTTTCCCTGAAAATCCTAATTTGTAATTTTGTAAAGTATCATTGTTTAATTTTCTTTTTTTTATATATTCTTGTGCTACTTTAGATGTGGATTTATAGAGATTTTGATGAAAGAATTCTGCTACAAATTCATTTATTTTTAATACTTTCGATTTTAATTCTTCTTTTTCACTTTCTTCTGGATTTTCTAGTTTGGGTAACTGAATATTAGCTCTTTCAGCTAATTGTTCTACTGCTTCTTTAAATCCTATTCCTTCAATTTTCATCAAAAAAGTATACACATTTCCACCAGCATTACATCCAAAGCAATGAAATATTTGCCTATCTGGTGATACTGAAAAAGATGGTGATTTTTCGTTATGAAATGGACACAATCCAAAATAATTTCTTCCTTTTCTCTTTAATGCTACATATTGTGATATTATATTTACTATATCATTGCTTTGTCTTACGTCTTCTAATATTTCATCACTATATCGTATCATTTTTGCTCCACTTTCTTCATTTTAATATACATAATTATATTATTCGACGAATTTTACATAATTCCCCTTATTTATTTTAAAAATATATTTTTTATTTAATATTTATAATATGCGAAACCCTCGCTACAAAAGAGTAGCGAGGGTAAGGAGACTTCCATTCCATTCTTCATATTAAAGATACTGCTAGGTAAACAATAAATTTTTTGTTTGTTGGATAATGTTTGGGATTATCGAAGGGTTCTTGCTGGGGATTCCATAGATCATCCCTGGAAAGTGCCATAATTTTGGCATAACGTATGGCACGCTCCACTTCTTCGGGTGAAGTGCCATATTTTTCCGCTATTCTCCGATACATCCCTCGCTCAAAATCTGGTGAGCCAAACATTTTTACCGCTTCTCTAATATAATTGTAACCTCTCAATCCTGCCGATATACCTGCTTCTTTCAGCATCTTATCTATCGGTGATTGGGATAAGATTGCAATCTGCTTGATAAACTCTCCAACTGTTGGAGCATCTTTCACAGTGCTTCCGAATATTTCATTCATAATCTCTTTGTATTCTTTCTGCTTGCATATACTGATTATACAATACCTTATTGCCCGCTCTACTGATGTTGGTGTTACACCATGTAAGCTAGCAATTTCCTTATATATATCCATTACCTTTTTTCCTTCGATTCCTTTCTCGAAGATTTCCTTTAGATAGCCATATCCTTTCAAAGGATATAGCATTCTGGTAGAATCGAAAAATTCTGTGGTGTTCATATTCCATATCTCCTTTTCTGTCTTTATTTTTTTATTATATCATATTATAAATTTTTTTGCAATTTCACGCATTACAGCGTATGAGTTTTTTTCACTGGGGTTTGCTTTAGATTTCAATACTTTCAGCACTTGT